>JAVHOP010000095.1:0-2118 GCA_036170135.1 Flavobacteriaceae bacterium
TGATTCCAAATTTCTTGATTTTAATTGGATCAATCTTAAATCTTAAATCTTAAATTGAAAATACTCCTCACCCCTTCCCATTAACCGAAACTCCTTGTAAAACCCCTTGTTTGTGGTCTAAGGTTTCAAAAACGGAGTTGTTAGAAATATATTCGGGCACAATATCTTTTAAAAGGGCTACCAATTCTAAATCATCTTTTTGATATAACTGGCATAAATTGCCGATTTTTGTTTGTACTTCCTCACAATTAATTGGGTTGATTTTGGCAATTTTTATCTTTTCGTGATAAGTGGGTATGGTTTGTTCATCATCCGACAGCAATTCTTCATACAATTTTTCGCCGGGGCGTAATCCCGTAAAGACAATGTCAATATCTTCGGGATATTTTAAGCCTGATAAGCGAATCATATTTTTAGCTAAATCAAATATTTTCATCGACTGTCCCATATCAAACACAAAAATCTCGCCACCTTCGCCCATAGCACCCGCTTCTAACACCAACTGGCAGGCTTCGGGAATGGTCATAAAATAGCGGGTGATATCTTTGTGCGTTACCGTTAGCGGACCACCATTTTTAATTTGTGATTCAAATAGTGGAATAACCGAGCCATTAGACCCCAGCACATTGCCAAAACGCGTAATCATGAATTTTGTGGCACTCGTTTTATTCATACAATTAATATACATTTCGGAAGTGCGCTTGGTAGCACCCATCACATTGGTAGGATTTACCGCCTTATCGGTAGAAATCATCACAAATTTTTCGGCTTTGTATTTAATTGATAAATCGGATACAATTTTGGTCCCTAACACATTCACGCGGATAGCCTCAAATGGATTTTCTTCCATCAAAGGGACGTGTTTATAGGCGGCAGCATGAAAAATAATTTGCGGTTTGTATTGTTTAAAAATTAAATTTATTCGACTTTTATTGCTGATATCGGCAACAATTGCAAAGATATTATGATAACCTTGCTGTTTTAAATATTGCTGTAAGTTGTATAATTCTGATTCCGCTTGATCTATTAAAATAATTTTAGCAAATTTAAAATTCACTACTTGTCGCGTAATTTCACTTCCAATGGAGCCCGCTGCTCCAGTAATTAAGACTACTTTTTGATTGAATTCTCTTTTTAAAATGGGGTTGTCTAACGCAATTGGGTCGCGCCCTAACAAATCTTCAAACCTTACTTGCTTTATTTGATGTGATTTTAAATCATTGTTAATCCAATCTTTTACAGGAGGAACAATTTTTACCTTAGTGGGAAGAAGTGATAACTGATCTACAATTTCGATTAAACGCACGGGTTTGATATGCTGAATGGCGATGATAATAGAATTTATCTGTTTGCTATTTATAAACTCGGCATCTAATAAACTGCCATCAAAAACCTTCAAACCATTGATTTGTTTGCCAATTTTACTTTTATTATCATCAATAAACCCTACAACCTGGACTTTGTTTTCTTTATCTTCTTTTAAAATAGCATAGGTAATTAATCCAGCTTGACCTGCGCCATAAATCAAGATGCGTTCATTAATTTTATAATCGGTCATCAAGAGTTCATACAAATATTTAAATAAATTCCGACTCGCAATCAACACCACCACATTTAATAAGAAATGAATGACAATAATAGATAAAGGGATGTCTAGTAATGAATTGAAACCAAATTTACGTTTCAACAATAAGAATGTTGCTAGGAAAATTAAGATCAGGGTGCTGGCTACAAAAATATGAAAGGCATCGCGAATGCCCGTACGACGGATAATACCTTTATAGGAACCAACTATTAAAAAACTGACTAAGGCTACCGCCAAAACAACAGTCAGATGAACAAAAAGCATGTCGGAATTAAAGTGATCCCATATGTTTGTGGGATTAAAATTATATCGAATAAAATAAGCTAAAAAAAAGGTATTGCCGACAATGTATAAATCGATTAACAAAACCAACCAACGCGGTGTATTATTCTTTATTAAGTATTTAAATATTTTTTTTATCATCCCAATCTATTAAAAAGTAAAGATAACAACTTTTTGGTTTTATATGCCTCGCTATTTTTAAATTCATCAAAGCATTTTTTAAATTGACGATGACAATGACGGTGATGACG
>JAVHOP010000096.1:0-2103 GCA_036170135.1 Flavobacteriaceae bacterium
TATAACAACTCGGTTGACGCAACCAGTTGCGTGTATATTTGCCTTATACGCAACCAGTAAATTATTTTTAAATGCCAAAAAACAGCAATTTAATAATAGAATCTGGTTTTTCATAAAGCGAAATAGGTTGTTGGTTTATTTTTAAATATTACAATTCAAAGATAGCTAATTAATTAACAACCAAACATTTTTTACAAAAAATCTAATTTATCCATTGGGCTCTTTATTTGGTCAAATCCTTTAGTAGTTATATGGGTATAAATCTCAGTAGTTTTGCTGCTTGCGTGCCCTAACAAGCTTTGAATGTATCGTAAATCAGTTCCGTTTTCGAGTAAGTGGGTTGCAAAGCTATGTCGCAAACTATGCACACTTACTTTCTTTTTTATGCCAGCTTTAACGCAAGATTCTTTCATGATCGATTGTATGCTTCGAGTCGAATATTGCATTCCTTTACTGCCTTCAAACAACCATGTTTTAGGTCGGTAAATTTTAAAATAGTCTCTTAATATTTCTAATAATTTGATTGATAAAATGGTATATCTGTCTTTTTTTCCTTTAGCTTGTTCTACTCTAATCTGCATTCTGTTTGAATCGATGTCTTTAAGTTTTACCTTTATAAGTTCGCTCAAGCGCAAACCGCCTGAATAGCAAAGCATTAAAATAGCTTTATGCTTAATGTTTTCGGTTGCTCGCAACAAATCGCCTATTTCTTTTTCGCTCAATACCACTGGAAGCGTTTTCTCTGCCCTCGGCCGATCAACTAAATAAACTTTGCGTTGTCCGCCTAATACCCTTTCAAAATAAAATTTAATGGCATTGATAGCTTGATTTTGATAAGAAGTAGATATTTTTCGTTCTAAAACCAAATAACGCAGAAATGCGATTATCATCGACTCGTCAATTTTGCTAATTTCAAACTTGTGATAATAATTGATAAACTCTTCAAACAAGCCTTTATAGGTTTTTATGGTTTGTTCACTATATCGCAACTCCTTCAATTTAAGAATATATTCTTCAGGACAACTACGATAATTTGGAATATCGAATGCCGAAATTCGTTCTTTTATTGCTTTCTTGTCTTCTTCCTCATACAGGACATTTAAATTTTGAGCCTTAGCCATTATTTTAATTTCATCAACAAATTTCTGAGCAAATGGGATGCTCCACCATTTATTTTCGCTATTCCAACTATGAAACGGAAATAATTTTATGACTTTTGTCAATTCAAGGTTATAGGCAAACAGCAACTTTAATCTTCCGGTGCTGGTTTTTATAATGAGTAAATCATTGTTGCCAATCGTTCGCTGATTCTCCCCTTTATTATTTATTAAAAGTTCATCATAAATAAGATTTTCTGTAATGCGCTCTTTAAAATAATCGCTGATTAAATCTAAATTTCCGGGATAATTTGGAACAATCCAACAAAATTGTTTTCTATCCCATCTACTGTATCTTAAACCGAGTATAAAACGTGTATCAACCTCATTTTTAGGCAATTTTATCGTAATTTTTCTACCAAAAACCGCAATCGTAACGCCTTTTGAATTAAAATTTTGAGGTGGCAAAAATGTGTTTATTGTTGTATTATCGGCTTTTTTATTTGAAGGTTCTTTGAGAGGCAATTCAATCTCTGGAAATAAAGTTTTTAATTGATTAAATGCAGTTTTTGTATTTGGAATATGCCAAGCATTATAGGTTTTGCTCCATTTGGCATCTGATATTTGACGTAAAATTGAAATCATTTCACGATTGTAAGGGAAGTCTATTTTAATTCTCGCTTCCCCATTATTAACAATTTTCGAAGCTTTCATGTTTTATAAGTTTGATTTTCAATACAAAAATACAATAATAAAAATCATAACCAATTGCGTTTATAGAACTAATAAGCTCGGTTGACGCAATTTAAAATGGGTGTATTTATTCTTTTACAAAAAATCTACTTTATCTAAAAGGCACTTATTTTGGGCTTGCAGTACTAGAATTTTTAGTCTAATCAAATTAACAAATATTTATAAAGCATCTTTGGGCGTAATTATTTAAGTTTGTTAGCGCTAAAATTCTTGTGAATGAGATTTAAAATTACATGGCTACTATTAATAATTA
>JAVHOP010000097.1:0-10017 GCA_036170135.1 Flavobacteriaceae bacterium
TATCTTTTATAAAATAGATTGTAAATTGGTTCAAAAATTGACTTAATTAACATTGTAAAAGCAGTTGTTTTAGATATATTTGCAGACTAATATTTATAAAATTAGATATGATAAACATTACCTTGCCCGATGGCAGTGTTAAAGTAGTAGCAAAAAATAGCACATCTTATGATGTAGCTTGTCAAATAAGCGAAGGCTTAGCTAGAAATATTATTTCGGCTAAATTTAACGATAAAGTCATAGAGACTAGCACCCCCTTGACTCAAGATGGCAGCTTAAAGCTTTTAACTTGGAATGATGACGAAGGCAAACAAGTGTTTTGGCATTCATCTGCTCATATATTAGCACAATCTATTATAAAATTTTATCCAAATGCTAAATTAACTATCGGACCATCCATAGCCAATGGCTTTTATTATGATGTTGATTTTGGAGATGACACCATCAGTGAAAGTGATTTTAAAAAACTAGAAGACCAGTTTTTAGAATTTGCACGTCTGAAATTTGAATTCAGAATGCGCTCTGTTTCTAAAGACGAAGCACTACAATATTATAAAAACCAAAACAATCAATATAAGGTAGAACTCATTGAAAATTTAACTGATGGTGAGATTACATTTTGCGACCATTCTGATTTTACCGATTTATGTCGCGGTGGTCATCTGCCAAATACCGGATTTGTAAAAGCTTTTAAAATAACAAGTGTTGCCGGTGCTTATTGGAGAGGTGATGAAAAAAATAAACAACTTACTAGAGTTTACGGCATTTCCTTTCCAAAACAAAAGGATTTAGTTGAGTACTTAGAATTTTTAGAAGAAGCTAAAAAAAGAGATCATCGCAAATTAGGTAAAGAAATGGAACTTTTTGCATTCTCGGCAAAAGTAGGACAAGGTTTGCCTCTTTGGCTTCCAAAAGGTGCTGCACTTAGAAAACGACTTGAAAACTTTTTATCTGCTGCACAACAAAAAGCTGGTTATGAAATGGTTATTACGCCACATATTGGTCAAAAGGAATTATATGTTACTTCAGGACACTATGCCAAATATGGAGCAGATAGTTTCCAACCAATTCACACACCAAAAGAAGGTGAAGAGTTTTTTTTAAAACCTATGAATTGCCCGCATCACTGTGAAATCTACAATGTAAAAAGTTATTCTTATAAAGATTTACCAAAACGTTTTGCCGAATTTGGAACCGTTTATCGTTATGAACAAAGCGGCGAACTTCACGGTTTAACTCGCGTGAGAGGCTTTACTCAAGACGACGCGCATTTATTTTGCACTCCCGAACAGTTAAACGATGAATTTAAAGGAGTTATAGATTTAGTGCTTTACGTATTTGGTGCTTTAGGTTTTGAAAATTTTACTGCTCAAATTTCTTTAAGAGATAAAGTTAACCGAGACAAATACATCGGTTCTGATGAAAATTGGGAAAAAGCCGAGAACGCCATCATAAATGCTGCAAAAGAAAAAAACTTAAATACAGTTATAGCATATGGCGAAGCCGCCTTTTATGGTCCGAAACTAGATTTTATGGTAAAGGATGTTTTAGGTAGGCAATGGCAGCTAGGAACTATTCAAGTGGATTATAATTTACCCGAACGTTTTGATTTAACTTATAAAGGTAGCGACAACCAATTACATCGTCCGGTGATGATTCATCGCGCGCCTTTTGGTTCATTGGAGCGATTTATCGCTATTTTATTGGAGCATACGGGTGGTAATTTCCCTTTATGGCTTACACCAGAACAGGTTATTTTATTGCCTGTTAGCGATAAATTTGAAAATTATACAAAAAAAGTTTTAAAATCATTAGAAAATTCCGAAATTCGCGCCCTCGTAGATTATAGAAGTGAAAAAGTTGGTCGCAAAATTAGAGATGCCGAAATGAGCAAAATTCCTTTTATTATTATAATTGGCGATAAAGAAGAACAAAATCAAACCATTACCGTTAGAAAACACGGTGGTGAAGCTATAGGAGAACAAAGCGTTGCTGAATTTACTGATTATATAAACCAAGCGATTGCCAGTACCTTAAAACAATTTAATTAACTTAAACTTAAGAGTCATAGCTATACAAGGAAAAAGCCGCGAAAGAAGACCCTGGAGGGTTATTAAAGAAGACCCACACAGAATCAATAAAAGAATACTAGCCGACGAAGTCCGTTTGGTAGGTGATAACGTTGAAATAAATGTTTATCCTATTAGAAGAGCTTTAGAAATAGCAGAAGAACTCGGTTTAGATTTAGTCGAAATATCGCCAAACGCAACACCTCCAGTTTGTAAAATTATGGAATATAAAAAATTCCTTTACGAACAAAAGAAACGCGAAAAATTCTTAAAAGCTAAGTCCACTAAAGTTGAAATTAAAGAAATTAGATTCGGTCCACAGACCGATGAACACGATTACGAGTTTAAAAAGAAACACGCAATTAAGTTTTTAAAAGAAGGATCAAAATTAAAAGCTTATGTGTTTTTTAAAGGACGCTCTATCATCTATAAAGACCAAGGTCAAATATTGCTATTAAAATTAGCAACCGAAATTGAGGATTTTGGAAAAGTAGAACAATTGCCAAAATTAGAGGGTAAACGTATGATTATGTTTATTGCTCCAAAAAAGAAAGCTTAAAAACTAAAAATATAGCAAGATTAAAAGAGAAAACAGATGCCTAAATTAAAAACAAAATCAGGTGCTAAGAAACGTTTTGTACTTACCGGTACAGGAAAAATTAAAAGAAAGCACGCTTTTAAAAGTCATATTTTGACTAAAAAAAGTAAATCGAGAAAGCTAAAATTAACACATGCTGGTTTGGTTCATCAAACTGACCGTAACAGTGTGCTAAAACAATTAGCTTTAAAATAAGCCTCGTGCTTATTTTGGTAAATTAATTATTAACCCTGAATTAGTGCTCATCAAAATGTAATAGCATTGCCTAATTCAAAAAAAATTAAAACAATATGCCTAGATCAGTAAATTCAGTAGCCTCAAGGGCTAGACGCAAAAAAATTCTTAAACAAGCCAAGGGGTTCTTTGGCAGAAGAAAGAATGTTTACACTGTAGCAAAAAATGCTGTAGATAAAGCGATGTCTTATATGTACAGAGACCGTAAGAACAATAAAAGAAATTTTAGAGGCTTATGGATTCAACGTATTAATGCAGGTACTCGCCAATACGGGATGTCTTATTCTCAATTTATAGGAAAATTAAAAGCTAACAATATAGAGTTAAATCGCAAGGTTCTTGCCGACTTAGCGATGAATCATCCAGAAGCTTTTAAAGCTATTATAAATCAAGTAAATAAATAATTTATTAACAAACAATCTTGCTAAATAAAAAACTCGAGCCAAATGGCTCGAGTTTTTTTATGTGTCTTTGTCAGAAAAACAACTTATAATTCTTCATTATTCATTTTCAACTTTTCTGTGTTTTCTGCTAGCTTGAGTTCATCAATAATTTTTTGGATATCACCATTTACAATATTACTTAAATCGTATAAAGTCAAACCAATTCGGTGTTCTGTAACGCGTCCCTGCGGATAATTATAAGTTCTTATTTTTGCAGAACGATCGCCACTTGCCACCATTGTTTTGCGCTGTGCCGAATCTTTTTCTAATTTTTTAGACAATTCTAATTCGTATAATCTTGAACGCAATACGTTTAAGGCTTTATCAAAGTTTTTGTGTTGCGATTTTTGATCTTGACATTGTGCTACCAAACCTGTTGGCAAGTGGGTTAAACGAACAGCCGAATAAGTTGTGTTAACCGATTGTCCACCTGGTCCAGACGAACAAAACAAATCTTTACGAACTTCTTTCATATCAATTTCAACATCAAATTCTTCGGCTTCTGGCAAAACCATCACGGTAGCTGCCGATGTATGAATTCTGCCTTGTGTCTCGGTTTGTGGTACGCGTTGCACCCGATGAACACCCGATTCAAATTTTAAATTTCCATAAACATCTTCGCCTGTAATATTTAAAATGATTTCCTTAAATCCTCCCGAAGGTCCATCGTTAAAATCAACTACTTCTAGCTTCCATCCGCGCTCTGCACAATATTTATCGTACATTCTGTATAAATCTCCTGCAAAAATACTCGCTTCATCACCACCAGTTCCCGCTCTAATTTCCATCACCACATTTTTAGAATCTTCGGGATCTTTAGGAACCAACAAAAATTTGATTTCATCTTCTAAAGGCGGAATCTTTTCTAGAACTTCTTCCAACTCAAGTTTAGCCATTTCGGTCATTTCGGGATCGCTATTTTCGCTAATGATTTGTTTTGCTTCGTTTAGGGTATCAAAATAAGACTCATAAATTTTAGCTTTCTTAACAATTTGGCCTAACTCTTTATATTCTTTATTAAGACTGATGTAGCGTTTTTGATCGGAAAGGATTGTTGGCTGAATAATTAAGTCTGAAACCTCATCAAACCGTTGTTTTATTATTCTTAATCTATTTAACATAACGACTCTAGTAATAAGCCGCAAAAATACATAATTTTGAAGCAAATCAAAGAGTAATAAATACCGCCTTCTAAAAATAAATCAAATTTCACCTACATAATTGCGTATTAATATTTACATTTGCCCCCTAAAAAAAATAAAAAAATTTAACCATGAAAAAAATTGTATTCAGTTTAGTGCTAAGCTTAAGTATGTTAACAATAATATCTTGTGGCAACAAGACTAAAGAAGAAACTCCAAAAGCAGACGAAGCTCAAACGGCTTTAATTGCAAAAGGACAAGCTTTGTTTACCGAAAAAACCTGTGTTGCCTGTCATAATGCCGATGCAAAATTAGTAGGTCCATCTTTACAATCTATCGTTGACTCGTATAAAGCACAATCTGCCGATATAAAGACCTTTTTAAAAGGTGAAACAAAAACGATATTAGATTCAACACTTGTTGATAGTTCAATGGTAACCATTATGGCTGCCAATGTTGTAAATATTACTTCTCCTATGGCTGATGAAGATTTAGATGCCCTTATTGCTTACATTAATAGCGTTGTAAAATAAGACACCTTTACATTAAATAAACTGAGCATCCCAGTAATTTGGGATGCTTTTTTTATACAGAAAAGCTTACTTTTGTGCTATGGCAAGAAAAAAAATTAATCAGCTATTTACCAATATCCTTGTTACAGATGCAGGCGCAAAAGGCAAGAGCATCGCTAAAGCTCCCGACGGAAAAATCATCTTATTAGAGAATACAATTCCCGGTGATATAGTTGATATTCAAATCTTAAAAAAACGCACAGCTTATTTAGAAGGTCAGGTTGTAAATTTTCATACTTATTCTGATAAACGCATTGCGCCAATTTGCAAACATTTTGGTGTTTGTGGCGGCTGCAAATGGCAAAATATGGCTTATGAAAGTCAGTTATTTTACAAACAAAACGAAGTAAAGCAAAATTTAGAACGCATTGGTCACTTAACCATTGATGACTATCTTCCTATTTTAGGATGCGAAAATCCCTATCGCTATCGCAACAAAATGGAATTTTCATTTTCTGATTCTCGCTGGCTTACCATAGACGAAATTGCCGATACTGAAACCCATATTGACCGCCGTGCACTCGGATTTCATAAACCAGGTATGTGGGATAAAATCATTGATATTAGCGAATGCTATTTACAACCAGAACCTTCGAATGCCATAAGAAATGGGTTAAAACAATTTGCCATTTCAAATAATCTGACGTTTTTTAATCCAAGAGCGCAAACCGGATTTTTGAGAACAATGATGGTTAAAATCACTTCAACTGGCGCCGTTATGGTGGTGCTTCAATTTACAGAAAACCATCAAAAAAACATCAAATTGGTACTCGATTATTTAGCCGATAATTTCAGTCAGATTAAATCGTTACAATATATTGTCAATAACAAAGGCAACGACAGTATTTACGATCAGGATGTTATTCTTTACAAAGGGAAAAATCACCTTATCGAAGTTATGGAAGACTTACAATTTAGCATTCAGGCTAAATCGTTTTACCAAACCAATTCTGCGCAAGCCTACCAATTATACAAAGTTGTCCGCGAATTTGCTGGTTTAACCGGCAATGAATTGGTTTACGATTTATATACAGGCACTGGAACTATTGCCCTATTTATCGCCAAATATGCCAAAAAAGTAATCGGAATAGAAAGTGTTCCCGAAGCCATTTTAGACGCTCAAAAAAATGCCGTACAAAACAATATTACCAACACTTCGTTTTTTGTGGGCGATATGGCTAAACTATTTACCGACGATTTTATTGCTAAAAACGGTTATCCCGATGTGATCATAACAGACCCGCCTCGAGATGGCATGCACAAAAATGTGATTGAACAATTACTCAAAATTTTGCCGGTAAAAATAGTTTATGTAAGCTGTAATAGCGCCACACAAGCCAGAGATTTAAGTTTGCTAAAAAATCATTACAATGTTCGTTTATCAAGAGCCGTAGATATGTTTCCACAAACACATCACGTAGAAAATGTTGTACTTTTAGAACGTAAATAATTCATTAATGAAGAAAATTAGTTTTGTCATTCTCCTGTTTTTAAGCTTTTGCGGCTGTGAAAAAGACGATATCTGCATCGACCCAATAACGCCGAATTTTATCATCAGATTTCACGATATTTTAGATGCCAGTAAAACCAAGAAAGTTGTAAATCTGCAAATAAAAAATATCGATATCGACAGCATTTATAGAGATAATATCGATACAACCGACTCTATTTCAATTCCGTTAAACGTCAATCAAACCACAACAACTTACGTTCTGAGCATCAATAGCACTGCCGAAAATTTGATAAACCAGGATACAATTACGATTAGCTATTCTCGCGAAACTATTTTTGTAGGTCGTGCTTGTGGATTTAAAACTATTTTTAACGATGTTACCATCAGCTTGACTGAAGATGGCGACAACTGGATAAAAAATTTCATTCTTGCCGATACACCATTAAATATAACCAATGAAACCAAGGCTCATGTTAAAATATTGCATTAATCTGATTTTTGTTTTAGTGGTTTCAAGCCTATTCGGACAAACAAATGACAGTATCAAAATTAAACACAAATACGGTTTACGTGTTGGGATTGATTTATACGGTCCCTTTCAAAATTATATCACACCCAATAAAAAAAACTTTGAAATTGTTGCCGATTATCGGTTGACTTACAGGCTTTTTGTTGCCGGTGAACTCGGCAAGACCGACAATTTAACCCAATTAGATTATATAAAGTTCAACACCAATGGCACCTATTTAAAAGCCGGTATTGATTACAATAGCTATCAAAATTGGCTCGGAATGGATAATATGGTCTATTTTGGTGGGCGTATTGGATATAGCCGTTTTAGTCAAACCCTTTTAAATTACACCATTAATAGCAATCCTTTCTTTACCGGGATACCCGTTTCGACACCGCAAACTTTCGATAATTTAAATGCCAAATGGTTTGAAATAGTCTTTGGCGTTAAAGCCGAAACGCTTAATAATTTGTATTTGGGATTTAGTTTTAGAACCAAATTCATGATTGCCACAAAAGAACCTCCTAATTTTAAAAACCTATATATTCCAGGCTTTAACAATGTATTCTTAAACAATTCCGGATTCGGTTTTAACTATACTTTGTCATATTTAATTCCGTTTAAAAAGAAATAAGATTTTTAAAATCAATTTAATATGAATTCAACTTCAAAAATAACTTCCGTCATCACTTTTGGCTTGTTATTGCTGGTTATCAGTTTTGCTTTCAGTTTTTCGTCTTATAAAAATGTATCGCATACACTTGCCAAAATGGGATTATTGTTTGAAGTTTACGCCTTAGTTTTATATTTGATAAATCGTTTTAAAAAATCAAAACATGGCTAAAAAAAAACTCGGCAGCTTTAGCGACCTTGGCGGATTTGTATTTTCGACCAATCAAAATGAAGATTTTTCAGCTTTCGCCGATGGTGATAATCAAGAGAACTTAAAACCACAACAACAAAATCTCGAAGCTCATTTTTCAAACAAAGGACGTGGTGGAAAAACCGTGACCATTATTAAAGGTTTTATAGGATCTGAAAATGATTTAAAAGATTTAGGAAAAATGCTAAAAACCAAATGTGGTGTAGGTGGCAGTGTTAAAGATGGTGAAATCGTGATTCAAGGCAATTACCGCGATAAGATTATGCAAATTCTTAAAGATTTGAACTATAAGATCAAGCGAATTGGTGGATAAATAGTATCTTTACTTCTTTTTTTATTTAAAATTTATGAGAACAATTGCCGAATCAGAATTAATATTAAATCCCGATGGGAGTGTTTACCACATTAATTTAAAACCCGAAAATATCGCCACAAACATCATTTTTGTTGGCGACCAAGATCGCGTGCCCGCTGTTGCCAAGCATTTTGAAAAAATAGAATTTGAAACTCAAAAACGCGAATTCCGAACCATAACTGGCACTTATCACGGCAAACGCATTACCGTAATTTCTACGGGAATTGGTCCTGATAATATTGATATCGTTATGAATGAGTTAGATGCCTTGGTTAACATCAACTTAAAAACTCGACAAGTAAAGCCAAATTTAACCGCTTTAAATATTGTGCGCATTGGCACTTCCGGCTCCTTACAAGCCGACATTCCCGTTGACAGTTATGTGTTGGCAAAATACGGATTGGGGTTTGATGGCATGTTATTGTCGTATGATTGCGCCGCTATTTTACATCCCAAAATAGAAGATGCATTTATAAAACACACCAATTGGAATCCGCGTAAAGCGCGACCTTATATCGTTGAAAACAGCTCCAAATTAGAAGCACTATTAACTTCAGATGAGATTTTTATTGGAATGACGGCAACCGCAGGTGGTTTTTTTGGTCCGCAGGGACGCGTATTGCGCTTGGCAATTGAAGACCCAGAACTGAATCATAAAATTGATAGTTTTGAATATAACGGTATTAAAGTTACCAATTTAGAAATGGAAACTTCGGCTATTTATGGCTTATCAAAACTTATGGGACACCATGCCTGCTCAATGAATTGCATTATTGCCAACCGCGCCAATGGCACTTTTAGTAAAGATTATCACGCCGCTGTTGAAAAGCTGATTGTTTATACGTTAAATAAGTTAACGGATTAAGGAGTAGCCCCATTGTCCTGCGGACATTTCCCCGAAGGGGAACAATTTAGTACCCAGTTTTCAGTTGCATTTGGTTAGTAGGTTTGTCTTTTTGTTCTTGATACCAGATTCTTGATACCAGATTCTTGATACTAGATACTTGATACTTTGTACTATTTTTCTATCTTTGAAAAACCAATCTTTAATATCCATGAAAACCTCAATCAGTAGAATCGTTGTTTTAGTTTTTGTAGCCTTATTAATAACCTCTTGTTTTTCTACAAAACAAAGTTGTGGCTTTGCGCAAACAAATAATATCAAAAAAGAAAATTCTAAAACACTTTACAAAGAATCTGTTATGCTAAAAAAACAAGTTTTTGTTTTGGTTGCCAATGCAAAATAGTTTAAAGTACCATTCTTTGATTTTTTAGAGAAATGTTTAAAAATACAATTAGCCTAATTATTGATAGCTAATACCAATCAATTTCTAGCAATTTTTTAAATTCAATTATCTTATACGATAAAGAATCTCTATTCAGATTGACATCATTTCTCATCCTCAAAGTACTACTAACTAATCATTTCTAAACCCTTCGATTATAAAAATTTATTGGTTTTACTATAATGTTTGTTGCCAAACCAATGATCATTGGGATGACGAGGTCTGCCCGTACCGAAAAGATACGTTCGGGTGGGTCATCTCTTTAAGCTTGTAACAACCAAACTAAAAATTGCCACAATCCTCCTTTCAGTCCTCATTCGCAAAGACGTTAATGACTATGGGATTGCAAAACCAAAAAAATGGCAACAACTTTATAATAAATATTTTAGCTTTAAATTGCAATAAACAATTAAAAATAATAACTTCGCTTATCGGACGATATAGCTGATTGAAAACAGTCCATATCTTCCC
>JAVHOP010000098.1:0-9885 GCA_036170135.1 Flavobacteriaceae bacterium
TAAAAAGCTTTTCTTTCTCACCAAAATAATTCTAAACTATTTTGAAATAAATTTTTGTTACTGAAAAACCTTGTAGAACTTGCTATTTTCCCTCTTTTTATAGGGGCAACAAATATACGGATTTTGTGTTATCAGATTTTCTTTTTTTAAAGAAAAGTTATTAACAATTTTAGAAGTTCATCTCAGTCTTAATCTGATAAAGTGCTTGTAAAAAGGATAAGGTATTGAACATTAAATCTTTTTTTGCTTTTGAAGTATCAAAGCCAGTTATTTTAGGTCGTGTGGCAAGCTGAATTAACTGACTTGTCGGTATGGATGAAATTAAATTTTGATCATAATTAAAGACTTTTGCTACCGTATTAGAAAGCTGAAACATGTCCATTAGTTCAGTTCCACTAACATGATAAAGACCAAAAGATTTAGTTTTTATTGACAAAACGCAGGCTTTTGCCAAATCTTCTACGTAAGTTGGCGTGCGAAATTGGTCATTTACCATAGTTAAAGGCACTTTATTTTTCATTTTTTCTAACAACCACAATAAAATGTTTTGCTGCTTTAATTCGGGTTGATATCCAAAAACCAAAATCGTTCTCAATATCGTAAACGGTATGGTGACTTTTTTAAAGAGTTTTTCTGATTTTAGTTTGCTCAATCCGTAATAATTTAGAGGATTTGTAATATCTTCTTCTTTATAATTTCCTTTTAATCCGTCAAAAACAAAATCGGTAGAAATATGAATTAAATGTGAATTGTTTAATTGTGCACCTTTAATGATAGTTTTAACGGCTTCGACATTTACGGCATCGCATTCTTGTTGATGTATTTCGCAATAATCTACATTGGTTAGGGCTGCTGCATTGATAATATAGTTAGGTTGAATCATATTAATAGTTTGTAATAGATTTGATTCATCTGTAATATCAACATCAAAAAAGGTAAAATTTTTACTATTTAAATTGCGGTTAACACCTCTAGCAAGAGCAAAAGTGTTGTAATTTAATTTGGTAAGTTGATTGATGAGTGTTTGACCCAATAATCCGTTACTGCCAATCACAAGAATATTTTCCATCAATAAATTTGTCTTAATTTTAAAATTTGATCTGGTTGACCTAAAATAATGAGTTTTGAATGGGATTGCAATTTAGTTTCGGCATCGGGATTAATCACAAAATCGCCATCGGCTGTTTTAAATCCAATGACACTGCATCCCGTTTTTTTTCTTAAATCTAACTGACCAATTGATGTGTTTAAAAATTCTTTTGGCAATTGATCGACCATTATTTCTTCGAGATTGGTTTTATTGAGCCCTTCGGAGAACAAAAGATCAATAAAGTCAACCAAATCAGGTGTTACAACCAATGACGCCATGTGTTCTCCACCAAGTTTATTAGGGATAATCACTTTATTGGCACCAGCATACATAATTTTTTTATTGCTAGAATCATCGGAAGCGCGGCTGATAATCATCAAATCCTTTTTAAATTGACGCGCGCTTATCACCACAAACATATTATCGGCATCGTGAGATAAGAGTGTAATTAAACTATTTGCCTTAGATATCCCTGCTTTTATTAAAATTTCGTCATTTGTAGCATCACCTATAATATAAGGTATCGATCCTAATTTTAAATTTTGTAGTTCACTCTCATTATTTTCGATTACCACACAAGGCTTTTTATATTGTTTTAATTTTGAAACAGCTTGTTTTCCGTTTCTACCATATCCACAAACAATGGTATGCCCGCTTAATTTTTTTATCTGATTTTCCACTTTCTTATATTTTAATTCTGCAACTATATTATTATTGGCAATATATTCTGTGATTACCGATATCACATATCCAAAAATTCCAATACTTGAAATGATTAAAAATATGGTAAATATTTTCTCGGTTTCATTAAATGGATGTAATTCGCCAAATCCAACTGTAGATACGGTAATAACTGTCATATATATGGCATCAATTAACGATACATCCGAAATAATTTTATAGCCTACTATACCAATCGCTAGAATCGTTAACAATAAAATTATTGGATATTTGAGTTTTGAATAAATAGTCATAAATCGAAAACAGAATTACGTTTGGTGTAAATCATGTCTTTTAACCGCAAAATAAATGCTAATGTTAAATAAACGCCAAACCAAAACCCAAGAGTTATAAAAGAAATATAAATAAAAAAAAGACGCACATTTTTAACACTTATCCCCAATTTATCAGCTAATCTCGAAGACACCGCAAATCCCCTATTTTCAAAAAAATGTCTGATGGAATGTATCATAAAAGATATCTAATTTTAATTTGCAAGTTACTATTATTTAAAATTCAAACCTACATCTATTATTTTTTTAAGTGGTAAATAACTATATTTGCCGTTTTGCAAAATCTTGACAGAACAATTTGAATACATAGAAATATTAGGTGCTCGCGTACATAACCTAAAGAATATTGACATCTCCATTCCTCGAAATAAACTAGTAGTCATCACGGGATTAAGTGGGAGTGGAAAATCGTCTTTAGCTTTTGATACTATTTATGCCGAAGGACAACGTAGATATATTGAGACTTTCTCGGCTTATGCCCGTCAATTTTTAGGAGGACTGGAGCGGCCGGATGTCGATAAAATTAATGGTTTATCGCCTGTTATTGCCATAGAGCAGAAAACCACCAATAAAAACCCCCGTTCTACTGTTGGCACCATTACCGAAATCTATGATTTACTGCGATTACTTTACGCGAAAGCTGGAGAAGCCTATTCGTACGTTACCAACAAAAAAATGGTTGCTTATTCAGACGAACAGATAAAAGCTATTATTCTAAAGGATTTTAACGAGCAACAAGTTTATGTTTTAGCACCTGTTATTAAATCTCGAAAAGGGCATTATCACGAGTTATTTGAGCGTATTGCAAAACAAGGTTATATCTACGTGAGGATTGATGGTAATGTTGTAGAAATTACCAAAGGGTTAAAGCTAGACCGATACAAAACTCATGATATCGAAATGGTTATTGATAAAATAAAAATAGCCGAAAAAAACATCAAACGCCTAGAACAATCCTTACAAACCGCCATGTATCACGGTGAAGATACCCTAATTATTTTGGGTGAAAAACAAGATAAAGCTCGCTTTTTTAGTCGTCATTTAATGTGCGAAGATTCCGGTATTTCGTATGAAAAGCCCGAACCGAATTCATTTTCGTTTAACTCGCCAAAAGGTGCTTGTGATACCTGTAACGGTTTAGGAAACTTACCAAAAGTCAATTTGAAAAAAATTATTCCAAACGACACCATTTCTATAAAAAATGGAGGTATTGTTGCTATTGGCGAATATAAATCGACTTGGATATTTAAACAAATCCTATTAATTGCCGAGCGTTACAACTTTAATTTAGCCGATCCTATTTCACAAATCCCAAAAGAAGCTTTGAACATTATTCTTTATGGTGGTGAAGAAAAATTTGAAATCAAATCAAAAGCATTAGGAATTACCAGAAATTATCACATCGATTTTGAAGGCATTGTCAATTTTATTGAACAACAATATTTTAAAAGTGAATCACAATCAATTAAACGATGGGCCAGCTCGTTTATGGATGATATTATCTGCCCTAATTGCGACGGCAATCGGCTTAAAAAAGAATCCTTACACTTTAAAGTTGCAAACAAATCTATAGCCTATTTGGTTAATTTAGACGCACAAGAATTGTCAGAATGGTTTCAACATATCGACAAAAAATTATCAAAAACACAACATCTTATCGCCGATGAAATCATCAAAGAAATCAAAACACGAATTTCGTTTTTATTAGATGTTGGCCTATCATATTTATCGTTAAACCGAACAGCCAAATCACTTTCAGGAGGCGAAGCGCAACGCATTAGGCTTGCTACACAAATAGGGTCTCAACTAGTAGGTGTTTTGTATATTTTAGACGAGCCCAGTATTGGTTTACACCAACGCGACAATAAACGATTAATTGACTCATTGCTTAAATTAAGAGATTTAGGCAATTCGGTAATTGTTGTAGAACACGATGAAGCGATGATATTAAACGCTGATTATGTGATTGATATTGGACCAAAAGCCGGAAAATTTGGTGGAGAAATTGTCAGTATGGGCACGCCCAAGGAACTATTAACGCAACAAACCTTAACTGCCAATTATCTCAGCCGAAAACTAAAAATTTCAACACCCAAAACCAGAAGACCGGGTAATGGTAATCAAATTACATTAATAGGTGCAACTGGAAACAATCTAAAAAATATTTCGATATCTTTTCCGTTAGGAAAAATGATTTGTATAACTGGCGTATCGGGAAGTGGAAAATCGACCTTAATCAATGAAACACTTTATCCAATTTTAAACCAATATATTTATAGCTCAGTTAAAAAACCAATGCCCTATAAAAGTATTCACGGTTTAGAATTTGTCGATAAAGTAATCGATATCGATCAATCGCCTATTGGACGTACACCGCGTTCAAATCCAGCAACTTATACCAATGTTTTTAGCGAAATTAGGACTTTGTTTGCCAAAACCCCCGAAGCCGCTATTCGCGGTTATAAAGCAGGACGTTTTTCGTTTAATGTTACCGGTGGCCGTTGCGAAACTTGTCAAGGTGGTGGTGTGCGCATAATTGAAATGAACTTCTTGCCCGATGTTCAAGTTGAATGCGAAACATGTCAAGGCAAGCGTTTTAACCGCGAAACCCTAGAAGTGCGCTATAAGGGAAAATCTATTTCGGATGTGCTAGATATGACCATTGATGAGAGCGAGACTTTTTTTGAATCTATCCCAAAAATTCATAAAATATTAAAAACCATTCAAGAAGTCGGTTTGGGATATCTAACCTTAGGACAGCCATCTACAACCTTATCAGGAGGCGAAGCGCAACGTATAAAATTAGCTACCGAACTCGCAAAAAAAGATACCGGAAATACTTTTTATATCTTAGATGAGCCTACCACCGGTTTGCATTTTGAAGATATTAATGTCTTGATGTCTGTTTTAAATAAACTGGTAAATAAAGGAAACACCGTTTTGATAATAGAACATAATTTAGACGTTATTAAATTGTGCGACCATGTGATTGATATCGGTTTAGAAGGCGGAAAAAAAGGTGGCGAAATTATTTTTGAAGGCACGCCCGAGAATTTAGCTAATTTTAACAAAGGATATACCGCACCATTCCTGAAAAAAGAATTATTTTAGCAAGCCTTATTTACTTTAATGCCCCAAATAAATTAAAAAATTACAACAGATGGCACCCAATGACGACAAACTAATTTTTAACAAGCTTAAACAAAAATCTTGGAATGAAATAAAATCTAACGACTCTTGGGCAATTTTTAAAATCATGTCAGAGTTTGTCAATGGATATGAGCAATTGAGCCGAATTGGACCTTGTGTAAGTATTTTTGGATCTGCAAGAACCAAACCCGATGAACCAAATTATTTATTAGCCGAAGAGATTGCTTTTAAATTAACACAACACGGCTTTGGAATTGTTACAGGAGGTGGTCCCGGAATTATGGAAGCCGGCAATAAAGGAGCTGCAAGAGGCAAAGGCATTTCGGTTGGACTTAATATTGAGTTACCACACGAACAACATTTTAACCCTTATATCGATAAAGATAAGAACTTAGAATTCGATTATTTCTTTGTCAGAAAAGTGATGTTTGTTAAATATTCACAAGGAATCGTTATTTTGCCCGGCGGATTTGGCACGCTTGACGAAATGTTTGAAGCCTTAACCCTAATTCAGACCAAAAAAATTAACAGATTTCCAATTGTATTGGTTGGCTCTACATTCTGGGAAGGATTATTAGTTTGGATAAAATCGACTTTAATTGAAAAATACCACACCGTAAGCATAGAAAATTTAGATTTATTTAGAGTAGTTGATACGGCTGATGAAGCCGTTGACCATTTTAGAAAATTCTATGCAAAATATAGTTTAAAACCAAATTTTTAAACACCGACAAAATGAAAAAAATATTACTCTTAATAAGCTTATTCTTAGCATTAACTAACGATGCTCAGACAAGAATAAAAGTGATGACGTATAATCTTTTAGATTTTCCAACGCCACTTCCTAATGATCGTTCACCTTATTTAGCAACAATTTTAAACGATGTGCAACCTGATATTTTTATGGTTTGCGAGTTGGCTTCAGATGCTGCCGCCGATTTAATATTGAACCAGGCAATTCAAACTCAAGATGGGCGCTATAACAGAGGCGTCTTTACATCAAATACCTCAAGCATTTATACCGATTTGCAACAAACGGTATTTTTTAACACCCATAAATTACAATTGATAGATCAATCAATTATTAAAACTTACGTGAGAGATATCAATCATTTTACTTTTAAGTTAAAAACCGAAAATTCGGCTACAAACCCGATATATTTAGATGTTTTTGTGGCACACCTCAAATCTTCTCAAGGAAGTCCTTACGAAGGAAATCGGTTAGATATGATTAACAGTTTTACAGCTACGCTATCAAGTATTCCTGCCAATCATTTTGTTCTGATTGGAGGTGATTTTAATTTTTACTCAAGTTCAGAATCTGCCTATCAAAAATTGCTAAATGCCTCTAATGCTGTTGTTTTGGTTGACCCGATAAACCGACCCGGCAATTGGAATAACAATAGCAGCTTTACCGATATTCACACACAATCTAGTCATACTGGGTCATTTTATAATGATGGGACTACTTTTTATGGTTCTACTGGTGGTTTAGATGATCGTTTTGATTTTATCTTAATGTCTAAAAACCTACAAACCAGCGCCGATTTATATTATGTAACCAATACTTATAAAGCCTTTGGTAATAATGGTAATTGTTATAACAAATCCATAAATGACGCAACTTGTATAGGAACCTATTCGCAAACCATCCGCAATAATTTATACAATATGAGTGACCATTTACCTGTTGTGATGGAATTAGAAACACCCGAAAATACTTTAGCTGTTTCAAGCCAAAATATGGTCGAATCGGTTATTTTTAATCGTGGAAATTTAGTAACAGATTGGTTAGAATTAAAAACTTCTGATAATTTAAAAGGACTTCGTTTAACAGTTTTCAATCAATTGGGACAAATTGTTTTAAAGACAAATATCAGTTCAAATAATTTAACACAACTAAATACATCACATTTAAAATCAGGCATCTATTATATTAAAATCTCAAATTTAAAACTACCCAATCCTTTAAAATTCATTAAATTGCATTGAAAGAAAATAGTTTAATTTTATTGGTATTGTTAAGTTTTTTTTGTTTTTGGTGTTCTGCACAAACCAATACCATTAAAATTACGGCACAATTAGATGAAGTAACCAATATCATCAATATTCAGCAAGAGATTTTATATACCAATACCTCGTTAGATACCTTAAAATTTATGTATCTAAATAACTGGCCTAATAGTTTTAAAGATCGTAAAACAGTATTAGCCAACCGCCTTTTAGATGATTTTGATCGTAAATTCCAATTTGCCAACATCAAACAACGTGGTTATACAAAAATTATCAGTTTGCAGGTTGATTATAAAGCAATTGATTTTAAATATACCAAAAATAATTCCGATATTATTAGAGTGCCATTTTCAAGACAATTAGCACCAAACCAAAGTGCTCAAATTATTGCTACTTATCAAGTAAAATTACCCGATATTTCCTTAACGGGATATGGCGGCGATTACTATAATTACTATTTAAAATATTGGTATCTCATTCCTGCCGTTTATGAAAATAGCGAATGGAAAACGATGCACAATATCAATTTAGATGATTTATACAGTATGCCTTATACTTATGATATTGATTTTGAAGCACCCTCAAGGTTTCAATTGACTTCAAATTTATTAATAGAATCTTCTTTTTTAAAAAATAACAAAATGCATTATTTAATGCATTGTAACGAAGTTAATGACGCCGAAATTTATTTGCAATCAGAAAGTCTATTCGAAAAATTTAGCACACCCAACGTTGATGTTTATACCGATATTAAAAGCGAAAATTTAAATCCGGCATTAAAATCTCAGATAATTAGCAGAGCCGTAGAATTTATAGAATCAAATTTAGGCTCCTATCCTTATCCAAAAATGATTCTTACAAAAGTAGCTTACGATAAAAATCCGGTTTACGGATTTAACCAAATGCCAAAAATGTTACATCCATTTAATGATACTTTTGAATGGGATATTAAAATCTTTAAAACCTTATCAGAAAAGTTTATCAATAGAAGCCTGCTATTTAATCATCGAGAAGACGCTTGGTTAGCCGACGGTTTGCAACTATATTTAATGATGCAATATGTTGATACTTATTATAAAGATGTTAAAGCGATTGGCACACTTTCAAAATTATGGGGCTTGCGAAAATTCTATATCTCAAAATTAACCTTTAATGAAAAATACCCATTTGTTTATCAATTTGCCGCACGACAAAATTTAGACCAAGCCCTAAGCACTCAAAACGATTCTCTTTCTAATTTTAATCGGAAAATTGTCAATAAATATAAAGCTGGAATGGGTTTACAATATTTAGATGCTTATCTAGGCGATTCGATTGTAAAAAAGAGTTTTAAAACATTTTATCAGCAATACAAACTCAAAAAAGCCAACAGCAAAGATTTTGAGTTGCTTGTAAGATCTAAAACCAATAAACCTGTTGACTGGTTTTTTAAGGACTATATTCATACCAGTAAAAAAATTGATTACACTATTTCAAACTCTAAAATAATTGGAGATTCAATGGCTGTTACCATAAAGAATAATCGCAACATAACAACACCTGTTATTTTATATGGTTTAAAAGACAAAAATATTGCCTTTAAAAAATGGTTTACCGATATCGATACCTCAAAAACAGTTACCATTCCGAATAATCATTTAGACAAATTGGTTCTGAATTATGAAAATTTATATCCCGAATACAATTTGCGCAACAACTGGGAAAATCTTAATAAAACCCTTTTTAACCGTCCGTTGCAATTCCGATTTTTAAAAGATGTTGAAGACCCAAATTACAATCAAGTATTTTACAATGTTTATGGCAATTACAACTTTTACGATGGCTTTTTATTAGGTCCTAGAATTTACAATGAAACCTTTTTAAAGAAAAATATTTTATATAAAATTACACCAACATACGGATTTAAAAGTCAAACATTTACAGGCTCTTTTTCTTTGTTGTATAATTACTTTCCAGAAAATTCAAGCATTTATCAATACCGCGTTGGCATTGCCGGAAGTAGTTCTCATTTTGACAACGATTTACTTTTTACCAAATTCTCGCCTTTTATAAGCATTGATTTTAAGCGAAAAAGCCTCAGAGATGCCGGAGGCAAAAGTCTATTGATGCGTTATGTTACCGTAAATAGAGAAAAAAATTTAATTTCAAATCCAACCGATATCAACAATTACAATGTCTTTAACTTAAGATATGCTTTTAGTAAACCAGAAATTATAAGAGATTTAAGATATTATCTCGATTTGCAATTAGATAATAAATTTAGCAAACTTTCCTTTGATTTTAGGTACAGAAAACTAACCGATTTAAATCGACAAATTGACTTTAGGTTATTTGCCGGAACTTTTATTTACAATAAAACCAACGGCGATTTTTTTAGTTTCGCTTTAAACAAACCAACCGATTACCTTTTTGACTATAATTATATTGGACGATCAGAAAAAACGGGATTTTTAAGTCAGCAAATCATCATCAACGAAGGTGGTTTTAAATCAAAAGTATCACAAAGTTTTGCCAATAAATGGGTTATAGCCACCAATCAAAGCGTTAGTATTTGGCGTTATCTTGAGGTTTATTCCGATTTTGGATTGGTTAAAAACCGCGGTAAAAACATGCACTTTT
>JAVHOP010000099.1:0-3106 GCA_036170135.1 Flavobacteriaceae bacterium
GTGCAAATACGGTCTAAAAACCAACGGTCGTGCGAAATAATCACGGCACATCCCGCAAAATTATCAAGTCCTTCTTCTAAAGCGCGAAGGGTATTGATATCTAAATCGTTTGTGGGCTCATCTAAAAGCAAGACATTGCCTTCATCTTTTAAAGTCATGGCCAAATGGAGTCGGTTGCGTTCGCCGCCTGACAAGGTGGCAACCTTTTTATTTTGGTCGCTGCCCGAAAAGTTAAACCGACTTAAATAGGCTCTTGAATTGACTTGTTTACCACCCATCATAATTAAATCTTGCTCGTTAGCAAAATTCTGCCAAATAGTTTTTTCAGAATCTATTTTGCTGTGACTTTGGTCAACATAAGCAATTTTTGCCGTATCGCCTACCGTAAAGTTTCCTTTATCTGCTTGCAATTCATTCATAATCAGCTTAAATAAAGTTGTTTTACCTGCTCCATTCGGACCAATAACCCCAACAATCCCATTTTGGGGTAGGTTGAAATTTAGATCATCATACAACAGTTTATCACCAAAAGCTTTAGCAACGCCTTTAGCTTCAATAACATTCGTTCCCAAACGCGGCCCATTTGGGATATAAATTTCAAGATTTTCTTCTAGTTGTCTTTGATCTTGATTGAGTAATTTATCGTAATTCGATAAACGCGCTTTTTGTTTGGCGTGACGCCCTTTTGCCGCCATACGCACCCATTCTAACTCGCGTTCTAAGGTTTTTTGATGTTTCGAAGCCGACTTTTGCTCTTGCGCTAAGCGCTTTGATTTTTGGTCTAACCAAGACGAATAATTACCTTTCCACGGAATGCCTTCACCTCTATCTAGTTCTAAAATCCACCCCGCTACATTATCTAAAAAATACCGGTCGTGCGTAACGGCAATAACGGTGCCTTTATATTGTTGTAAATGATTTTCAAGCCAATGTACCGATTCTGCATCTAAATGGTTAGTTGGCTCATCTAATAAAAGCACATCGGGTTCTTGTAATAATAAACGGCACAAAGCCACGCGACGTTTTTCTCCACCCGAAAGGTTTTTAATAAGTGTATCGCCATCGGGTGTGCGAAGTGCATCCATGGCAATCTCTAATTTGGTATCCAATTCCCATGCATTGGCTGCATCAATTTCATCTTGCAACACCGCCTGACGCGCCATCAACTTATCCATTTTTTCGGTATCAGAATAGACTTCTTCTAGGCCGAACATATCATTTATTTTATGGTATTCATCAAGAATAGCAACGGTTTTACTAACACCTTCTTTAACGATATCCAACACCGTGCTGTTGTCGTTTAACTGCGGATTTTGTTCTAAATAACCAACCGAATAATCTTGTAGAAATTCTACATTTCCTTGGTAGTTTTTTTCAATTCCTGCAATTATTTTTAATAAAGTAGATTTTCCGGAACCATTTAAACCAAGTATTCCGATTTTAGCTCCATAAAAAAAACTCAAATAGATGTTTTTTAATACCGGTTTATTAGCACCTGGATAGGTTTTATTTACACCAGTCATTGAGAAAATTATCTTTTTATCGTCAGCCATTTTTTTGTTTTGAGTTATGAGTTTTTAGTTCTGATTTCGAATTTATAGGTTCAGATTTTATCTGCTTTTGATAGATTTAAAATCGTAAATCTAAAATAGTAAATCGCTAAACGCGTCCTTTAAGGGCATTAAAAACCCAGGCGATGGCAAAAAAACCAACACCAACGGCGGCAAATCCCCAACCAGCAACATCATTATATCTAAACGCACCTAAGGCAATAAGACCTAATCCAACAACAATCATAATAATTGTAGCGTAACCTAAAACAATATTTTTATTCATCATGATATTAAATTTTTTTCGAAGTCGTAAATATCGCAATTATTCACTCAATAATAAAACGAAATTTTTGTCAAAATATTGAGCGTTATTTTAGCTTTCAATTTTGTATTTTAGCCGAACAAAAAAACACACTATTTATGGATGTTGCCCAAAATAAAAATGAAGATCTCAACCAACTTCAAGTAGCCGATTTAAAGAAAAAACTTTTAGCTGTTTATAAGGGAGGTGGCGAGATACGCATTGAAAAACAACATCTTGACGGCAAGTTAACCGCACGAGAACGCATTGATTATTTGCTGGATGCCAAAACTAAATCTATTGAAATTGGCGCTTTTGCTGGTGATGATATGTATCTCGCTCAAGGCGGATGTCCTTCGGGTGGCGTGGTGGTAAAAATTGGCACCATCAAAAATAAACTTTGTATTGTAGTTGCCAACGATGCAACTGTAAAAGCAGGTGCTTGGTTTCCTATTACGGGGAAAAAAAATCTTAGAGCGCAAGAAATTGCAATGGAAAATAGGATTCCAATTATTTATTTAGTCGATTCGGCCGGAGTATTTTTACCGATGCAAGATGAAATTTTTCCCGATAAGGAAAATTTCGGACGTATTTTTAGAAACAATGCTATAATGAGCAGCATGGGCATTACGCAAATTTCGGCCGTAATGGGAAGTTGTGTTGCCGGAGGCGCTTATTTGCCGATTATGAGCGACGAATCATTGATTGTTGAAAATACGGGAAGCATCTTTTTGGCAGGTAGTTATTTGGTAAAAGCCGCCATTGGCGAAACCATAGATAACGAAACTCTTGGAGGTGCCATTTCGCAAACTGAAATCAGTGGTACAATTGACTATAAAGCTAAAGACGATAAAGATGCTCTCGATAAAATTAAAAATATTATTGATAAAATTGGCGCTAATAACAAAGCCGGATTTAACAGAATTAAATCGGTTTTACCAAAAGGAGACGAAAAAGAAATTTTTAGAATTTTACCTAATTTAAGAACGCAACCTTATGATATGCTTGATATTATCAAGTGTTTAGTAGATAATTCTGATATTGAAGAATATAAAAAGGATTATGGAAAAACGCTTATTTGTGGTTATGCGCGCCTAGATGGTTGGGCGGTTGGCATTGTGGCAAATCAGCGAAAAATTGTAAAAAATGCCAAAGGCGAAATGCAATTCGGCGGTGTAATTTATTCTGATAGCGCCGATAAAGCAGCACGTTTTATAGCTAATTGCAATCAGAAGAAAATTCCGTTGGTATT
>JAVHOP010000099.1:3206-9884 GCA_036170135.1 Flavobacteriaceae bacterium
CAGTTAATCAAATCATTATATTAAATAAATTATAAATTTTTATGGGAAGAGCCTTCGAATTTAGAAAAGCTAGAAAATTGAAACGTTGGTCGGCAATGGCAAGAACCTTTACACGAATTGGTAAAGAAATTGTGATGGCCGTAAAAGCCGGCGGACCAAACCCCGATACCAACGCTCATCTTAGAGCCGTAATACAAAACGCCAAAGCAGCTAATATGCCGAAAGAGAATGTTGAGCGCGCTATAAAAAAGGCAACCGAAAAAGATACTGCCAACTACAAAGAAGTGTTATTTGAAGGTTATGCCCCACACGGAATTGCGGTTTTGGTAGAAGCCGCAACCGATAATAACAATCGATCGGTAGCCAATATCAGAATGGTATTTAATAAATATGGAGGCACTTTTGGCACGTCTGGTTCTGTTGCCTTTATGTTTGACCGCACGTGTAATTTCAGAATTAAAACCGATGATGTAAGTACCAATTTAGAAGATCTTGAACTCGAATTAATTGATTTTGAGGTTGAAGAAGTCTTTAAAGATGATGATGGTATTATTATTTATGCGCCGTTTGAACAATTCGGAGCCATTCAAAAATATTTTGAAGAACACCATATCGAAATATTATCATCAGGTTTTGAGCGCATTCCAACAGTAACAAAAAAATTATCGGAAACACAACAAGCCGACGTTGAATTTTTATTAGAAAAACTTGAAGAAGATGACGATGTTCAAAATGTTTATCATTCGCTTGAATTGAACTAATATTCTATGCTACTAACTTACAATCAAACTGATTTACTAAAAATAGCTCAAGAACTTTTAGAAAAAATACCTTCTAAAATTTGGCTGTTTTATGGTGCAATGGGCTCTGGTAAAACAACTTTAATAAAGGAAATTGTGACCATTTTATCTTTAGCAGATGTGGCTAATTCGCCCACCTTTTCGATTGTTAATGAATACCAATCACATAAGGGAGCGCCTATTTATCACTTTGATTTTTATCGGATAAAGAAAGAAGATGAAGCATTAGATTTAGGTCTTGATGACTATCTAGAATCAGGAAATTACTGTTTTGTAGAATGGCCTAATAAAATAGAAAATTTACTACCTTTAAACGCTGTTTCCATTTACATTGTTGTAAACGCTGATGGGTCTCGAACATTAACCATTAATAATTAAGTATATGGGAAAACAATTTTCACCTTTTAGTAAAGAAGAGTTGATGCCAAAACCAGAAAAGTTGGAGGTGTTTAAACAAAATGGAGCTTTAAAAATTGGTGTTCCTAAAGAAATTTTACTCGAAGAAAAGCGTATCTGTTTAACGCCAGATGCTGTTTCTACGCTGGTTAATAATGGTCATGAAATTTTAATTGAAACCGGGGCCGGATTGGGTGCTAACTATACCGATAAAAATTATTCGGAAGCTGGTGCTAAAATAGCTTACGATAACAAATCGGTTTTTGGATGTCAGGTGATTTTAAAAGTCGAACCTCCAACTCCCGAAGAAATTGCCTTAATAAATCCGCAAAGTGTTTTATTTTCGGCTATGCAATTAAAAACTCAGGATAAAACTTATTTTGAAGCTTTAGCTGACAAAAAAATTACCGCCATTGCTTTTGATTATATAAAAGATGAACATGGCTTTTATCCTATTGTAAAAAGTTTAAGCGAAATTGCTGGAATTGCTTCTGTTCATATCGCTGCCGAATTGCTTAATAATTGCCATAAAGGAAATGGCCTTTTACTGGGAAACATCGCTGGTGTAAATCCGAGTAAAATAATTATTCTTGGGGCTGGAAATGTTGGCGAAGCAGCCGCAAGAATTGCTATCGCTTTGGGTATCAATATTACTGTATTTGATAATTCTATTTCTAAACTTCGGAATCTACAACATAATTTAGGGAAGATGGTGGCCACATCAACCATCCAACCAAAAGTATTACAAAAACAATTAATGCGTTGTGATGCCGTTATTGGTGCACTTTACGGAAAGATACGCACCCCAATTGTGGTGTCAGAAACTATGGTAAAACGCATGAAAAAAGGCGCTGTAATTGTAGATGTTAGCATTGATCGCGGAGGCTGTTTTGAAACTTCGGAAGTTACCAAACACAGTCAACCTACCTTTATAAAACACGACGTTATTCATTATTGCGTACCTAATATTCCTTCGCGTTATTCGAGGACTTCTTCAATTTGTATCAGTAATTTTTTTACACCTTATTTGTTAAAAATTGGTGAACGTGGCGGACTAGAAAATGCGCTTAGGTTTGACAAAGGTTTACAAAATGGTGTTTACTTTTATCATGGCATTTTAACTAATAAAACAGTTGCCAGTTGGTTTAATCTACCTTTTCGCGATATCAATTTATTGATTTCTTAATCTTTATAAATTTGGCATGACCTTTACTAAGCGCTTAGGGTTTTATGGTTTCGGATTTTTTATAGGACTTATATTATTGCTATTTTTTTTGAATGGAAAAAATTCTGGTTGCGATTATATGCCGAATGCCAGAATATTAAAACTCATTAGAAATAAGCCTTTAGCCTATTCTGATAAGGCTTTAGGAGCCATGAAAATATTTAAAATTGACAGCACTGCCATCAAAAAAATATTGATTGATGGTGAAGTCGATTTTTCAAAAAGTATTACGCGACAGAAACCTTGCCGGTATTATTGGATTGATGGCAAAACACATCATCTGGCAGTGGTTTTATATATTGAAAGTTGTGATAGTTTAGCAACATTAATAAAATTAGAACTAAATCTAAAAAAATGAATCAGCGTAAGTTTTATGTTGATTGGCTACGTGTAATTGCCTTTTTTATTTTGATTGTGTTTCATTGTGCTATGCCCTTTGTAACTTTTGGTTGGGAAGTAAAAAATACGGAACATTCCATTGGATTGACACGGTTTATTTGGTGGTTACACCAATGGCGGATTCCGCTACTTTTCTTTATTTGTGGTATTGGCATTCATTTTTCACTCGAGAAACGTTCGGTTTTAATATTTGCTCGAGAACGTGTTCAACGATTATTAATTCCTTTGCTTTTTGCCATGTTTTTTACAATTCCGTTTCAAGTTTATTTTGAGTTTATGCAAAAAGGAAAAATTAACGAGTCTTACGTTGATTTTTATCCAAGTGTGTGGAAACTAATTCCATATCCCGACGGTTCGTTAACATGGAGTCATATGTGGTTTATTGTTTATCTATTCGTGTTCTGTTTGTTATTAATTCCGTTGTTTTCGCTGTTCAAAATCAAAAAATTAAAATCAATTAAATGTTATTTAGCCGATAAAATTTCAAATCCGATACTTCTTGTTTTCTTGGCGATACCACTCGCCTACTATTACTTTTCGTTTTATCTTCAATATCCTGAGCAACAAAGTCTGTTAGACGATTGGTTTTTATTTGTATCATCAATAACATTAGTTATTTATGGTTATCTATTGGCGAGTTCTGAAAAATTTTGGCAAGTCTGTGAATCCCATCGATTTTATTATTTAGCCATCAGTTTTGTTTGCATCATCATATTATATTATCAATATTGGTGGCATTTTAATTTTCCGAAGCAAAAAGGACTAAATTTAAATATTTATGCTGTTTTAAATTCATTACATGTTTGGCTTTTAATTTTGGCAGCAGTCGGTTTTGCTAAGAAACATCTCAATTTTAATAACAATTTTTTGAAATTTACTAATCAAGCTGTCTATCCATTTTACATTTTACACCAAACAATTATTGTGATTACAGGTTATTATATTGTCCAACTAAATATGTCAATTTTAGTAAAAATGATCATTTTAATAATCATTACTTTTGCTTCTATATTTTTGATATACAGATATTTTATTAAGCCATTTATCATTACAAGAATACTTTATGGGGTCAAACAGAAGGAAAATTAAATGAGCCTTTTCCTAAACTAAAAAAGCTCCTCCGTTAAGAGAAGCTTTACTTTTGGGTGGAAGACCGGGTTCGAACCGGCGACCCTCGGCACCACAAACCGATGCTCTAACCAGCTGAGCTACATCCACCGTTTAAACGACTTATTGGTCTTTCAAATAAGCCGGTGCAAATGTAAGCTATTTATCATTTTTTGCAAATGTTTTTTCAAATAATACCTTAGAAATATTTATTGTTCAAATAGCCATTTTAAATTAAATCATCTAGGCTATTTACTGCAAGATAACGCTCTGTTGTAAATCCTTCGGCATAATCAACGCCAATAATTCTTCCTAAATCTTGTGCCCTGTAAGTAATGCTATCTAAAAAATTCTTACTCGTAATGGGCGATACCGGTTCATCGCTATCAGGGTTGTAGAACTGAGAACTATAAGCTTTTACCGCAGCTATTTTAACATCGATAAAATTACCAACATCAACTACAAAATGTGGCTCAATATGTTTCCATTGAATGTAATGATAGACAAATTTTGGTCGCCAAACAGTTTGAGATATATTGTTTAATTCGGTATTAATTTTAGATAATCCCGATAAGAAGCAAGCATCGGAAGCTAACTGACTTCCTTTAGGATGATCGATATGACGGTCGTCAATGGCGTTGCACAACACAATTTCTGGTTGATATTTTCTAATGATTTTGATGATTTCTAATTGATGTTGCTTATCATTTACAAAAAATCCATCGGCAAAGCCAAGATTTTCACGAACCAAAATACCTAAAATTTTTGCTGCTTCTGCCGATTCCTTATCACGGATTTCAGCCGAGCCACGAGTGCCTAATTCACCTCGTGTTAAATCTAAAATGCCCACACTTTTCCCCTCTGCAATTGCTTTAGCAATGGTTGCTCCACAGCCTAATTCCACATCGTCTGGGTGTGCTCCAATAGCTAAAACATCTAGTTTCATAATTTTGCTATTTTATTTATAGCTTGCTCGACATCGGCAATTATATCTTCAATTTCCTCAATGCCAATAGAAAAGCGCAGCAGATTATCAGAAATTCCCTGAGCTTTTCGCGCCTCAGCGCCCATTAATGCGTGAGAAGTTAGGGCTGGCAATAAAATTGTTGACTCTACTCCGGCCAAACTCAACGATGGTTTAACCAATTGTAGTGCTTTTTGAAAAGCTACAGCATCTAAATCATCTTTCAATTCAAATGACAGCATACCACCAAATCCTTTCATTTGTGCTTTTGCTAATTGGTGATTTGGATGTGACTCCAATCCTGGATAATAAACCTTTTTTACCGCTTGATGATTTTCTAAATAATTAGCCATTGCAAGCGCATTTTCATTTTGTTGTTTAACACGTATGCCAAGTGTTTTGATACTTCTTTCTAACAGATAACACATAAAATCGCTCATATTTCCGCCAAGGTTCTTTGATTTTTGGAAGATAATATTGATATTTTCTTTAGTTGTAGCTACTGCCCCAGCACAAATATCACTATGTCCTCCTAAATACTTGGTTGCCGAATGCAATACAATATCAAATCCAAAATCGATAGGCGTTTGATTGACTGGCGAGGCAAAGGTACTGTCTATCATACTAATTAGTCCTTTTTGTTTTGCCAGTTTGGCAACTGCTGCAATATCAGTAATAGTTAAAAGTGGATTTGAAGGGGTTTCTATATAAATAACCTTGGTATTTTCTTTGATTTCACATTCAAAATCGGCTAGAGCTACGCCTTTTGTAAAACTGTATTCAATGCCAAATTTATCGAATTCCTCAACCACAAAATTGTAAGCACCACCATAAATTTCATTTTGAAAAACCACGTGGTCTCCCAATTTTAAAAAAGCCAAAAGCGTTGAACTGATAGCTGCCATTCCCGAAGCAAATGGCAAGGCGCTTTCGGCATGTTCTAAGGCGGCAATTTTACGGGCGACCGATTCTTGATTTGGCGTGTTAAAATAACGTGGATAACGCTTAACTTCTACATCTAAATAAGGGTAAGAAGATGACATAAAAATAGGCGAAATGGCTCCGCCAAATTGGGTATCTTTAATTTCACCATCGTGTGTGCAAATGGTATTTAAACCTTTATATGTTGTCATTTTTATTTATTTTCTATCCAAGAAACAATCGCGGCATCGGTAGGTAAAACCTTTGTCAGATACATATTTACAACGAACCCATGTTCATCAATTAAATATTTTTGAAAATTCCAAGCGACTTCAGAATCTTTATAACCATTTTTTGACTGTTTAGTTAAAAACTGATAAATAGCATTCATATCATCACCTTTAACAGACGATTTAGACATCATTGGGAAACTTACGCCATAATTTTGTTGGCAAAATTCAGCTATTTCGCTATTGCTTCCAGGTTCTTGTTGTCCAAAATTATTAGCCGGAAATCCGATGATGACAAAATTTTGATCTTTGTAGGTTTGGTAAAGCTTTTCTAAGTCCTTGTATTGTGGTGTATAGCCGCATTTTGAAGCGGTATTAACAATCATAATTTTTTTTCCTTTGAGCTTTGAAAAATTATAAGTTTTGCCGTATAGGTCGGTCATTTTAAATTGATAAATCGTTTCTTTTTGCATAGCTTTAGTTTTTTTAGATTGGTTAACCGCTACTTCTGTTCTTTTGGTGTTTTGTCCTAAAACACTGGCAGAAATAAAAAGCATTATTAGTAATTTTTTCATTTTGTCCGTTTTTAATTTTAGGCTAATTTATAAAAAAATGCGCATTCGCCATCGTTAGTTA
>JAVHOP010000100.1:0-2318 GCA_036170135.1 Flavobacteriaceae bacterium
TATCGCCATTTGATGTAATGACTACCGTATCGGAACTTGTTGCGCCTTTACTATCGGTTACATCAAGTTTAATGGTGTGAGTACCTGGGATAATATTAATTGTTGGTGTCACTCCTGTAGCAAGTGTTGTTCCATTTTCTGACCAAGTGTAAGTCAAGATATCGCCATTGACATCATTAGAACCTGAGCCATTTAAATTTACTGAAGTTCCTCTAGAACCAACACAATTTAATAATTGATCAGTTCCTGCATTTGCATTTGGTGGCGTATTTGTTGCAGTAGCAGGCAAAACCGTAGGAATTTGACTTGAATTCATCGTTAAATCTATACGGTAATTTAAACCGACTAATCCGCCAGTATCTTCCAATCTTATGGTAATTTCGTTTAAACCAGCATGCATTGCTTGTGAAACAGCTTGATCAGAATTTCCTGCAGCTTGTCCTCCAAATCTCGCTATGGCTAAAGTGCCATTTATCCAAACAGTCGCATAATTATCGGCTTTAATTTGGAAAGCCATAGTTGGGTTTGTAAAATCGGCTGGAATGTTAAACCTTATGCGATAATCGGTAGTTGAATTTAATCCAACAGTTCTATCTGGATTAAAATTAATCCAAGAATTTGTACCAGTTACATAGCCCCAAGGATGCGAACCGCTTAAGAAAGCTTGTTGCCAAGTTGCACCACCATCTCTTGAAGCATCAGTATAGGGGTCTGGCGTTCCTAATGTACCATTACCGCCCAAAATGGTTAAGGTTTGTACAGGAGGAGTTGGCGTGGCAAAAGAGGTATTCATATTTGCTTGAATTTCGGTTTGGGCATTTGTTACTCCTGGGAAAGTAGAAGATGGAGACCAACTTAATGGTCCAACAAATTTGCCATTTAAGTTATTGCCACTTAAATAGCCTACGGTTGTGCCTAAACCTTCATCAAAACTCCAATAATTAACCAAATTTGCTACAGGTGGTTGCGCTACATTATAACTCTCGCATACAACGTTTCCATACTTTAATATAAAAGGAATGGATTTGTTAAAAGTCTCTTTTGCATTTGCTGCAAATAGCGTTGCACTCAAAAATAAGAATGCTAGCAATTTTGGAAAATGTAATTTTTTCATCATAGTAGATTTTAATCGATTTCTTTAATTGGAAACAAACCTACTACTTAGCAATTATAAAACAAAAAAAATGGTGTGAATGACGTGATTTTGTATGTGAACGGTAATTTTAGGTCATAATGTAGTGTTTCATTCAAAAAAAAGCAGGTCAAAGTATTAAACTTTAACCTGCTTTTTTAGATGAATACCCCCCGGTTACACTACTTATCTTTAAAGATATTAGCGGTATAAACTTTGCCTTTACACTTAATTTTAGCAAAATAAGTACCTGCTTTTTTACCTCTCATATTAATGGAGATTCCTTCTTTTAAATTTTTAGTATCTTTTTTAAAGATTCTGTTTCCTTTGTTGTCATAAATTTCAACAGAGCCTTCTCCTTTTTGGTTTAAACCAATTACAAAATCATCTCCAACTGGATTAGGGTAAACCATTACTTTCGATTCTGATTCGTTAGATTTTGAATGGTCACCGTGATGGTTATCAGCATGTTCGTTGTGGTCGTCATCATCATCATTACATTTGCCGTTGTGGTCATCGTCGTCATCTTCATCGTGATGATTGTCAGCTTGGCTGTTGTGGTCATCGTCATCATCATCATCATCGTCATCACAATTTCCAGATTGCATTGTTACAGTCACGTTAAATGAACACGTTGCAGTGTTTCCAGACGCATCGGTTACAGAATGTGTAACTACTGTAGTGCCAACTGGGAAGACTGAACCACTGGGTAAACCAGCTGCTAATACAGGCAATCCCACCGAACAATTATCAGTGCCTACAGGTGCCGTGTAATTTACACTAACGCCTGCTGAATTGGTTGTAGAAATAGTGATATCGGCCGGACAAGTAATTATCGGTGTCGTGTTATCAATTACAGTGATATTAAATGTGCAAGATGAACTTCCTGATGCATTTGTTGCTGTTGCGGTTACCGAAGTTGTGCCAATAGTAAAATAACTTCCCGGTGCTATTGAATAAGTAATTGCAGAAGCGGGAATGCCTACAGTTTCAGTAGTGGCAAACTGTACATTAGCGCCACAACTTCCTAAATCATTATTTACGGTTATATTAGCCGGGCAGGTAATTACTGGAGCGACACCTAAATTAACTACAATCACGTTAAATGAACACGTTGCAGTGTTTCCAGAAGCATCGGTTACAGAATGTGTAACTACTGTAGTGCCAACTGGGAAGACTGAACCAC
>JAVHOP010000100.1:2418-10387 GCA_036170135.1 Flavobacteriaceae bacterium
GCATCGGTTACAGAATGTGTAACTACTGTAGTGCCAACTGGGAAGACTGAACCACTGGGTAAACCAGCTGCTAATACAGGCAATCCCACCGAACAATTATCAGTGCCTACAGGTGCCGTGTAATTTACACTAACGCCTGCTGAATTGGTTGTAGAAATAGTGATATCGGCCGGACAAGTAATTATCGGCGCAATATTATCGACTACCGTAACGATTGTCTGAGCGATAGTTGTATTTCCAGAGGGATCTGTTCCCGTTAGCGTAATTAAATTTGGACCTAAATCAGCACAGGTAAAATCACTTTTATCTAAGGACAAAACAAGACCACAATTATAAAAACTACCATTGTCAATTTCGGAAGGGACAATACTCGCTAAGCCACTTTCGTCCAAGAAAACTGTTAAATATTTTGCCAGTACAACTGGTAATACATTATTTGTAATGGTAACGGTAGCCTGAGCAGATGCTGTGTTTCCATTTGTATCGGTGCCTGTTAACGTCACTGTATTTGCACCAATATTTGCACAAGTAAAATCAGTTTTGTCTATACTTAATATCATATTGCAATTATCGCTACTACCATTATCAATATTAGAGGGGACAATAGTAGCCGAACCTGTATCGTCTAAATCAATAGTAAAATTTTGTGCAATGACTGTTGGAGCAGTATTATCGACTACGGTAACTAGAGCAGTAGCACTTGATGTGTTGCCACTAACATCTGTACCAATCAATGTTACGGTATTATCACCTAAATTAGCACAAGTAAAACTACCTTGACCCATACCTAACTGCAATGTTACCATACTACAATTATCTGTTGAGCCTCCATCTATATCAAATTTAGTGACGTTTGCATTGCCAAGTGCATCTAAGAAAACTGTTGCTGGCTTAGTAACAACTATAGGTGCTGTAGTATCAGTATTTACAGTAATCGTAACAAAAGCATTACTAGTGCCTCCTTTACCATCGTCAACAACGAGTTTAATTGTATGAATTCCAGGAGGCAAAGCAATAGTTGGATTAATACCACTAGCTAAAGTTGCTCTCGTTTCAGACCAATTATAAGTGAGTATATCTCCATCGGCATCGGTCGAGCCCGATCCATCTAATTGAATTATTGCTTGTCCCACTGTTGGCACACAATCAAATGTTTGGTTAACACCAGCATTAGCCACAGGAGTCCTATTCCTTTGAGCATTTAAATTGACAGAAAATAAAAATGCTGTCATCAAAAAACTTACTAAGAATCTTAGATTAAGTTTTTTTAGTTCGAAATAATCGTTAAGTAAAGTTTTATTCATAAGAGATAGCTATTGGTTGATAATATGTGATATTAAGGGAATGACAGAACAAACCTACAAAAAATGATAACATAAAAAAAGGAAAAAGACAAAAAATCTGTCTCTTTTTTTAGGAACAGGGATTTTTAGCAATCAAAAAGATTCTAAATGCCACCTATTTACAAAAAATTAAAGTTTTTTATTTTCTAAAAAGGCTTGTTTTAATAAAGGGAAGTAGTTTCTAGAAATTGGGATTTTAAAGTCGCCCATTTCAATTTCGTTTTGGGTTATTGTTTTAATATGGGTTTTATTAATAATATAAGAGCGATGGATTCTAATAAAATCTTCCGATTGCAATTTGTCGTTTAGGTTTTCTAAGCTATTGCGTTCAATAAATATCTTATTATTGGTGTGAACTTCGACATAATTATTATCCGATTTCATAAAAATAATATTATAAAAGAAGACTTTAACGAGCTTAGTGCCATCTTTTAATAATAAAAAATTTTCTGTTTTAAGATTCCTAAATTTATCGGAAGCAATATGAATGGCGGTATAAACATCCATTGGTTTAAAAGGCTTTATAATATAGCCACTGGGCTTTGTTGGCAGGGCTTTTTCTATAATATCTTTATCGGAATGCGCAGTGATATAAATAAACGGAATGGCTAAATTTTGCTTTATGTAGTTGCCAATTTCAATGCCATCGTACTCATGCTCCATACGAATATCTAATAAAATTAAGTCTGGGTTTAGTTTGTAAATTAATTCGATAATCTTAGCTTTAGAATGTCCAATACCAACTACTTCGTGTTTAAACGATTTTACAATATCTGCCAAGTGCTCAGCAATTAATATTTCATCTTCACCAATGACTATTCTCATAATTCTACCTTTTAAGAGCTAATTTATAGTTTGATTAATAATTTAAAATCACAAGTCACAACCCATTTCTTTGCGTCTTTCATCACTACAATTTTCGTGACGGTCGCATCTAAATTTAATCCGTATTTCGGTTCCTTCAATATTTTTAATTTCTAACTTAGCGTTTAACTGTTTTGAGAAAATATTTATCAAACGCAAACCGAGTGATTTATTCTCGACATTTAGAAATTTTGAATCAATTCCGATTCCGTTATCCTTAATTGAATAAACAATTAGGTTTGTTTTCGGATGACAGTACAAATTAATTTTTATTTCGGGTTTTTCTTGATTTTTAAAAGCGTGTTTTACGGCGTTCGAAATCGCTTCGTTAGTAATCATCCCTAAAGCAATACAATACGAAATATCTATATTGATATTTTCAATAGACTGCGAGATGACTATTTCTGTTTTATGATGATTTATCATTTCATTTATTGAACTTATCAGATGTGATAAATAAGTTTTTAATGAAATATACGAAACGTTTTCTTTGTTGTAAAGTATCTCATGAACCATTGCCATGGCATTGATTCTGTTATAAGTTTCAATTAATATTTTTTTAGATTTTTCACTTTTTAAAGCGCTTAACTGCATCGATACCAAACTCGAAATCAATTGTAAATTATTTTTAACACGATGGTGAATTTCGTGAATTAACACATCTTTTTCTTTAATTTGGCTATTTATTTTGAGGTAACTTTTCTCCAAAGCTTCCTTTTCGGATGTAATTTCTGAGGTTTTTTTATCGATAATGCGTTCTAGTTCATGAGCCCTATTAATAGCCAATCGTTTTTTATACTGAAAATACGATAAGATTAGTCCGATAAGAACAATCCAAAACACAATATGAAAATAAATATTTTGATAAAAATAGGGTCTAATTTTAATAGGAATTTTGATGATATTGCTTTTGCCATTTATTGAAATTGCCCTAATTTGAATTGCGTTATCAAACAATTTAAAGTTTTGCAACGAAATTTTAGGTTGGTCTTCATTGCTAATCCATTCGCCCAGATTTTTTGCCTGTGAAACTCTGTATTCGTATCTGATAGTGTTTTCGTACCCCCAGTTTAAGGCGTAAAAATTGATTGTAAGTTTTTCATTCTGTGTTAATTCAATTGTATTTAGGTTTTTAGTCAAGCTTATATTTTTATTGTCAAGTTGTATGCGCTCTAAAAATAATTTTGGAGTTATTAAGCGGGCTCTTTCAAAATCTTTTTGATAAACCAAAATACCTTGATTGGTGCCAAACACAATTTTTCCATCTTTGTAAGCTTTTGAAGCTCCGGTTAACTCTATTAGGTTAATGCCGTAGGTTTTATCAAAATTTTTAATAAGTACCTTTTTATTTTTATCGAACTGCAATCGCGATAAACCTTCGGCTGTGGTAATCCAGATAGCATGGTCAAAAGCTTCGGTTACCGATAAAATGTGATTTGATAAAAGTCCATTTTTTTTATTAAAAGTATAACTTTTTTTACCGTCAATAAGTTGAACACCATCACTTAAGGTTCCCAGCCAAAGTCTTTGTTTAGTATCTTGATATAAAGCGGTAATATTGTCGGAAATAAGCCCGTTGATTTTATTGATAGCGGTAATCGAATCCTTATAAAGCATAGCCAAGCCTTTATTTTCTATGGCTAACCAAACCTGTCCTTTTGAATCGCACAATAAAGTAGTAACGCTATTTCCGGCTAAGCCATTTTTTTTATCAATTTTATAAAACGAATTGTCAAGATGATAAATAGCCCCATTGAGGTTAGTTGCAAACCACACGCGTTTTTTTAAATCGCGGTCTATTTTAAAAATTTCATTTTTATCTGTAAAGTTGTAAAAAGTGCAATTTTTTTCAGTAAAATAAACTATCCCCGAGCCCATTGTTGCTAACCAAGCTCTTCCAGACGCCTCAAAATAGCCATCGTACGAATGGTGAATTTGGGGAGTTTTAGAATCACCCTCGTTGAGGTAGGTCAAAAATTTAGTCCCTTTTTTTGAAGTCAATTGTCCGCCATTTGGCAAAAACCATTCGGCACCAGATTGATCGGTAACAATATTGTTGATTCTTTTAATTGGCGTCTTGTTATCAAAAATATCTCTATAAAATACGTTTTCATCTAACCTCGAAAAGCCACCAAACAAACTTCCAAACCAAAGATTATCTTGATTGTCTAGAACTATTTTATAAAGATTGTTATCAGTAAATCCTTGTTCTTTACCAATGAGTTTAAATTGACCTTTATTAAAATTACCTAAGCCATTACCATAAATGCTAAACCACAGTCCATGTGAATTAATAGCAAATGAATAAACCGCATTAGTCAAGGGTTTAAAAGACTGATACTCGTAAAGATTTTCATCTTTAAATTTGAGAAGTCCTGCCCCATAAGTTCCCATCCAAATGGCTCCCTCAAATTCTGTAAATATATGAACATAACAACCTTGCTTGTTATTGTTTACAAAATAATGATAAAAAAATTGGCCATCTAGTTTACTAAATCCTTTGCCATTATCCATCCCAAACCAATATGTGCGGTCGGCGCTTTGAAAAACCGTATTTACATTATTATCTGATAAACCAGTTTGTGTATTGTAAATTTCAACGGAATCTCTTTGATATTTATAAGCGCCTTTATTAATGCTAGATAACCAAATAGCATGGTCTAAATCTTCGTAAACATTCGAAAACTGAGTTTCATTATCGGGGTGCTTTACAGTAAAAATACTGTCATTTTTAATGTAGCAAAGCCCTTTTTTGGTAATAATCCACAACCTGTTTTGTGAATCTGGAAATAATTGTTCAATACTATTTGAAGCCAAACCCGAGTTTTTGTCTAATATTTTAAAAGTATATCCGTTATAGATGGCTACACCCTCATCATCAGACCCCATCCAAATAAGGTTTTGAGCGTCTTTTTTTATATCGGTAATGGCATTCGAAAACGCCCCATGTGCTTTGTCTAAATATTTGATATTGTAGTTTGAATTATCTCTATACAACAACGGTGGCGCATTGATAACTTTCGAAAATTTTAATTTTTTACCAACAAATTCAAAAATCACCTTTTTTGGTTTTTTGAGGGTATTTGTCGCTACAATATGCGGCTTTATATCCACTAATGTCTCCTGCGGTTGTTGAGTTTCAACTTCAATAGGTGTCATATTAGTTTTTTTAATTTTACTACTTACTTGTAGTTTTTGAGGCGGCATTAGCAACGCTTTTTTATGAAAAATGATTGTAGTAGAATCTTGAAAATACGATAAGTCTTGCGCTGTTATTGTAGTGCATGTGCATGATAGTATCAGTATTAATAGTAACTTTTTCAATGATAATGACCTCTAAAGAAACAAATGTATCAATTTATCAATAATCCCAATTAAATATAGTGTGAATGACTTGATTTTGTATGTGAACGGTAATTTTTAAAGATTAACTTTTCTTTTTAGGTATATTTGTGAGTACAACAAAACTACATTTTATAATCATGAATTTATTTTTAACGCCTAAACTCAAAGAAATCCTTCCAAAAATCAAGGCGATTGTTCAAACTCAAATCATCCCACTCGAAACCGATTTTTTGCGACACAATTTTAGCAAAGTAAAACCAAAATTAGATGCCATCAGACAAATTGTAAAAGATGAAGGGCTTTGGAATCCGCATTTAAGCGCTCACCACGGCGGTATGGGATTGAGTTTGGTTGAATTTGGACAAATAAGCGAGGTTTTAGGGCATTCGCCTTACGGACATTACTGTTTTAACTGCAATGCACCCGATATTGGCAATCAAGAATTATTGTTAGAAAACGCCTCCGATTATATCAAAGATACGTTTTTAGCACCGCTTTTAAAAGGAACAATTCGCAGTTGTTTTTCGATGACAGAACCCGAATTTGCCGGTTCTAATCCTACCGAAATGGCTACAACAGCTGTAAAAGAAGGTGATTATTACATCATAAATGGGCACAAATGGTTTACTTCATCGGCCGATGGCGCCAGTTTTGCTGTGGTGATGGCTAACACCAATCCTGATGCCCAAAACAAATACCAACGCGCCAGTATGATTGTGGTTCCAACCGACACCAAAGGCTTTGAATTGGTTTGCAACATTCCGGTGATGGGCGAAAGTAACGACGATTATTTTAGCCACGGCGAAGTGCGTTATACCAATTGTAAAGTGCCTCTAAAAAACCTTATCGGAATAGAAGGTGCCGGATTTAGTTTGGCACAACAGCGCTTAGGTCCGGGACGCATTCATCATTGTATGCGATGGATTGGTATTTGTGAACGCGCTTTCGATTTAATGTGTCAACACGCGGTAACCCGTGATTTAGGAAATGGCATCAAACTCGCGCAAAAACAAAGCATTCAGAATTTTATAGCCGAATCGCGCGCCGAAATTAACGCCGCCCGTTTGATGGTTTTACACACAGCTGCTAAAATAGATGCCGAAGGTGCCAAAGCCGCACGCATCGAGATTTCGACCATCAAATTTTATGTAGCCAACGTGTTGCAACGCGTGCTAGACCGCGCCATACAAACACACGGGGCGCTTGGTATAACCGATTATACCGTGTTGTCTTTTTGGTATCGACACGAACGTGCCGCCCGAATTTATGACGGACCAGACGAAGTTCATAAAGCCGCTTTAGCACGACAAATTTTAAAAGGCTACGGCTTAAACACTAAAGAGCTATGAGCGTTTCACCCCTTGATCAAGCGCGAGATGTTCGTCCCGAAGAGGCGCTTGATTTAGTTGCCTTATCTAAATATTTATCGACTGCTATACCAAATTTTGAAGGTATTACCGAGCTAAAACAATTCCCTGGTGGCTATTCAAACCTCACTTATCTCCTCAAAACATCGCGACGAGAATTTGTGCTGCGCAAACCACCAAAAGGCGCCAAAATAAAATCGGCACACGATATGAAACGAGAATATAATGTGTTGACATTATTGCAACCCGTTTATAAAAAAATGCCAAAACCTTATGTTTATTGTGATAACGAAGCCATTATTGGTGCGCCTTTTTTTGTGATGGAACGTGTCAGCGGTATTATTTTACGTCATACACCGCCCAAAAGTTTATCATTAAATGCGACATCTTTTAAAAAGCTTTCAACAAATTGCCTTTTAAATTTAGTCGATTTACACAATTTAGAACTCAAAAATTCACAATTAATTACTTTGGGAAACCCCGAAGGCTATGTTTCTCGTCAGGTTTCCGGTTGGATTGACCGTTATTTTAAAGCCGAAACCGATACCATAACCGGTATGAATACAGCAGCCGAGTGGCTGCAATCCAATCGACCTAAAAACTCGGCAACGGCATTTATTCACAACGATTATAAATACGATAACTTGGTTTTAGATGAAAATTCGCTCGACATTAAAGCAGTTTTAGATTGGGAAATGGCAACTATCGGTGACCCATTAATGGATTTGGGAACTACTTTGGCTTATTGGGTAGAGGCTACTGATAATCTTGCGTTGCGCGCCTTTAACCTCACTTGGCCCGAAGGAAATTTAACGCGTGAACAACTCAGTCAAACTTATGCCGATTTACAGGGAATTAAAATTGACGACATCTTATTTTATTATGTATTTGGTTGTTTTAAAATTGGCGTGATTGGTCAACAAATATATGCGCGTTATCAAAAAGGTTTTACCAAAGACTCGCGTTTTGAAAACCTGATTTATGTGGTTAAGGCTTGCGCCGATAACGCCAAAAATGCTATTAAATTTAATAGGATACATAATTTTAGGT
>JAVHOP010000100.1:10487-15031 GCA_036170135.1 Flavobacteriaceae bacterium
TTTAAAAGCGTTACGCGGCGTTCAATATTTTTTATGCCGGCACCCTTGTGTTCGCCTTTCATTTTCTCAAAATCAATACCAACACCATTGTCTTTTATCACAATTTTTAAATCGTTATTTTTTGTTTTAGTCAAGATAATCATTGCTTTTTTGGCTAATGAATGGCGGATTGTGTTGGTGGCTACTTCTTGCGTAATTCTAAAAATATGTGTTTTAATTTCTTTGGGAATTTCTGCTTCTGTAATTCCGTTGCATAAAAAGGTGAAATCGATATTTCTGGTTTCGCTGTAATCAATACAAATATGTTCTAAGGCTTTAATTAAGCCGTCTTCTTTTACTTGTTTAGACATCAATCCGTGGGCGATATTTCGGGCTTCGTTAATGGCGCTCAGATTCATTTCTTTAATTTTTGCCAGATGTTTATTGTTATCGTCTGTGCGCCCTTGGTTTATTTTTAGGAGCACATCTATATACATAGACTCAGCCGATAATATTTGACTAATTCCGTCGTGAAGATCTTCGCCAAAGGCTTGTTTTTCGACTTCTTGAGCATCAACAAAAGCTTGTACAAATTGACGTTCGAGCACTTTCTTTTCACTGATATCCTGCATCACCACGTAAATCTTTTTGACGCTGTTATCGTAAAAACCATAATTTAAGAGGCTGATAATCTCATCAGTTTCAATGTTAATAAATCTAATTTCTACTTCAAAAACTTTGTCTTTTAATACTAAACCTTCGATTGCATTTTCAAATTTTTCAACATCGGCGAGAATGATTGACTTTTTAAATGCTTCTAGCGGGATGACTCCGGCATCATAACCTGTTATAAATTTTGCCCCGTTAGATAAAGTGAGGTTATTTGTTTCAATATCGAGTACCCAATTGCCAAGTTTAGCTACTATTTCGGCACGTTCTAGCCTTTCGCGATATTCTAAAACTTCGGCTTCAACGGTTTTTAATTCGGTAATATCGAGCAAGATTCCTATTAATTTATCGGGTTCACCTTGTTCGTCATAAGTGATATCTGCAATAGAATGAAGCCAAATAACACGGCCATCGGTATTAATAATTCGATGCACCACGTTGTAATTTGATTTTTTATTTTTTGCCTTTTCGAGTGCTTTTTCTACTTTTTCAACATCGTCCGGATGAATGGCATCTGTAATTACCTTGCCAGACATGTGTGGTTTTGTTTCGTTTATGCCGAATAACGCATTTAATTCGGGTGACGTTTCTACTAAATTGGTTTTTCTATCCCAAAATAAAAAGACAATACCCGCCGATTTTTGTGATAAAATTAATTTATGTTGGCTTGTTTCAAATTTTTCAGCCGCCTTTGCTATTTTTCTCCTCAAGGTGTACACCCAAATAAAACCAATAAAAATTAAGACAAGCAACCCGCTTACAATATTTATAAGTAAATTATAATTTATAGGTTTTTTTGGGGTAGCGGAAACCCACACACCAATTTCGTCATAATAAAATGAATTTTTATCGGCTTTCCAAATCTTTAGAGTTTTATCAATTGTATTTAGCAACTCAGTATTTTTCCCTTTTTTTGTAGCAAAAACTAAATTATTAGGCGAAAACATGATGGTGCTTTGTTTAATAAAATATTTTTGAATGAGCCTAAAACCCGTCAAATTATCGGTAATACCTGCCGCTATCTTTTTTTGTTCAAGTGCTTCAGCCATCGCTTCATAACTTGGATACTCAAAAAAAGTAACATCGATATTAAAATTTGAAATAAATTTTTTAAAAGCTATACTAGTCGCCTCATTTGGTACAATTCCAATTGTTTTACCTATTAAATCGTTCACGCCTTTTATTTCTGAATCTTCTGTAATATAAACCTCTCCCCAAACATTTAAAACCGATTCTTTGCTGAAGTCAACTAGCTTTTCGCGTTGCGGAAGATTCCATACATCTGGCAGTAAATCAATTTCCCCGCTGAGTAATTTATTATAAACCTCCTCCCAAGTGCCATAAACATAGTCTATTTTCCAGTTGTTTTCTTGGGCTATTACCGCTAACAAATTAGGAAAAATTCCGGATGCTTTTCCGTTGACAAATTCTTGAATAGGCGGATCATTATTAATACCTACTCGTATATGTTTTTGAACGGGCTGTGGACTTTGGGCACTTGCACTGAACCCTAAAAAAGACCACAGCAAAAAATAAATTAAAAAAGCAGACTTATACAGCGTGTTAATTTTTAACAGATTTGAGCATTTACTTAAAGCTAAATTATTCATAATTTACGCACTTTTATAATAAGATTCATCATACTTCAGTATGACATAAAAGAGTATTTTTTATTTTAAAATTCACCATTTCTAATTGATAGCATTTAAAGGTACCGCTATGGTATAACAGGTTCCTTGATTTGGTGCTGTGTCAAGTTTTAATTTGCCATTTAAAAGCGTTACGCGGCGCTCGATATTCTTAAGTCCGGCTCCTTTCTTTTCGCGTTCCATTTTTTCTAAGTCCATACCAACACCATCGTCTTTAACGATGAGCTGTAGCTGATTTTGATTGGTCTTTGTCAGACTTATTTCGCTATTTTTAGCGCCCGAATGGCGAATGATATTGGTAGAAATTTCTTGTGTAATTCTAAACAGGTTGATTTTTATTTCTTTTGAAATCTCTTCTTCTACCAGCCCTTTCTTTTCAAACTTAAATATAATTTTTTTAGATTGGTTAAAATCTTTGCATAACAGTTCAACAGCTTTAAGCAAACCAACTTCTTTTAATTGTTTCGACATTAAACCATGAGCGATATTTCTGGCATCGGTAATGGCTCTTAAATTGAGTGTTTTAATTTTGTCTAGTGCGTCAAGCACTCTCGCATCATCGCTTTTATAGAGTTTATTGAGCACTTCAACATACATCGATTCGGCTGCCAAAATCTGGCTGATACCATCGTGTAAATCTTCGCCAAAACTTATTTTTTCTTGCTCTTGGGCATCTATAAAAGCATGAATAAAATCACGCTCTAATTTGCGTTTTTCGGTTATATCTTTTTGAGTACTGATAAAATGAGTAATCACGCCATCGCTATTTTTAACAGGCGAAATATTGGCTTCTACCAAATATTTTGAGCCGTCTTTGCGCTTGTTTAAAAATTCACTCTTCCAAGTTTTGCCTTCTAGAATGGTATTCCAAAGCTTTTCATAAAATTCAATAGACTGTTCTCCCGATTTTAAAATACGTGGATTTTTGCCTAAAACTTCTTGTTCTGAATAACCACTAATATCTTTAAATGCCGGATTTACATATTGAATACCACCTCTTAAATCGGTAATAATAACTGCCTCATCACTTTGTATAAGTGTCTGATTTAACAAACTAATCTTTTCGAAATCTCGCGATTGTTTAATGACTTGACTAATATTTGCAGCAATTAATTCTAACAAGGCTAAATCGCCTTTACTATATGCATTTTCATCGGTATAACTCTGAATAACAATGGCACCAATAGCTTCGTCTTCAACTATTAACGGAACACCCATCCAGCATTGACTCAAGGGACCTAAAACGCTTATTTTCTTTCCTTTCTTTAAATTTTTTAGTTCTATTTCGGTGGCTAATAATGATTTTTTGGTGTCGATTATATATCCCGTTAAGGTTTTTCCTTTTGGAAAATCAGAGCCTTCATCTTGTTCATCTACCATATAAGGCGTGCTAATCATTCCGGTTTTTTTATCGTATAAAGCAATAAAAAAATTATTGGTATTGATTAGGGTTCCTAATGCTGATTTTATAAAGTTAAAGAGTACTTTAAGACTTGTTGATTGGTTTGCCTCTTTAGTAATGTTAAAGATAACTTCTTTAATTTTGGCTTCGCGCTGTGCTTCTGAGATATCTTTTATAAAGGCACAAAAAATAGGATGGCCTTTGCTCTGCCAATTGTTTAAAGACATTTCAATAGGAAATACTTGCCCTTGTTTGTTAACGCCTTCAATTTTTATAGATTCTCTAAGGGTTAAATAACCTCGTTCGCAGGCTTTGTTAAAGGCAGTGATGTGTGCTTTTTGTGATTTTTCGGGCATAATTATTTGCAAAGGCTGTCCAATAAATTCTTTTTTAGTATAACCAAACAGGCGCTCGCTAGCGCTATTACATTCAATAATAAGACCTTTCTCGTCGGCTAAAATAATGGCAGCGTAAGCTGTTTCGGTAATTTTTTTAAATTGAACATCTTTTTCAACTTTTTCGGTAACGTCTAATCCGATGTTTACATAGGTATTGCCAACGCCTTTAGAAAGTTGCCATTCTATCCATTTATAATCGCCATTTTTTGTTTTAACAGCCCTTGTTGAGGTTTTAGTAAATGTTGACGCTATTGATAACTTTTGATGAATGGCTTTTTGGACTTTTTTAATTTCCTCTTCATTATCAATGGTAAGTTGCCACCATTTTTGGCCTAAAACTTCTTTGGGTTCATAACCTAAAATTGATTTAATACTAGGCGAAGCATAAACCACATTGTCATCAAAATCGTTTACAAATATTAAGGTATTGATGTGATTTAAAATATC
>JAVHOP010000100.1:15131-16783 GCA_036170135.1 Flavobacteriaceae bacterium
GTAATATCTTGAATGGTGCCAATCATTTTTATGAGCTCGCCATTTGGGCTAATTTCTAATTCTCCTAACCCGTGCACCCAACGTACCTTTTTGTCGTTTTGCCTAATAATGCGGTATTCCATCTTAAAACTTTCATGGTTTGCTATGATGTTTTTTGTAAGATAGTTTTGCATCATCTCCCGATCTTCGGGATGAACAACTTGAAGCCATTCGGCTACCTTTTTTGGGGTTTCTTTATTAATACCAAGAATGTTATTTAAAACGGCAGAGCTTTCCCACAAACCCGTTGCAAAGTCTAAACTATAAGAACCGATGTTGGCAATTTCTTGAGATTTTTGTAATAAATACTCACTATTCTTTAATACTTTTTCTATAAGTTTGCTTTCGGTTACATCTTGAATGGTGCCAATAAAATTAGTAGCTACACCATCTTTATAAATAATTTCGGCAATACTGTGAATCCATTTAAGTGTTTTGGTTTCTTTGGTTATGATACGAAAATTTCTATCGTATTTTAGGCCTGTTTTAATAACGTGTTCTAAAACTTTTTGATTTTCGGCAACATCATCTGGATGGACTAGGGCGCGCCAGTCGTTATAAAAATCAACTGGTTTTGAGGTATCTAGTTCTGTAATATCACTAAATATTTTAGAACAATTGCCAAACTTGGTTAAAAGGTCTAAATTATAGCTACCTAATTTGGCGATTTTTTGGGCATTTAATAACTCGTTTTGGCTTTCTTTAAGGTTATTTTCGGCTAATTTGCGCTCGGTAATGTCTTGTAAAGAAACTATGGCTTGGCTCGTGCCTTCAATTTTGGTAATATTAACTAAGACTGTAATAAGCACGCCATTTGAAGTCAGCATTCCCATTTCCGATGAAAATTTTGAGTCGCCATGATTAATTGCTACTAAAATTTTCTTAAAAACAATAAATGAGTTTCGATTATAATATTTACTTAGATTATTAATAATCTCATTTTTATCGGTTTCGTTTAGCAACTTTAAGGTAAAATTATTGATGTTTAAGATTTTTATTTTTGAAAGACATTCAAATACAAAAGCGGTGTTATTATCTAAATAAGTTTTTAAATCGGCGGTATTAAGACTTAAAGTTTTTAAAAGTTGCTCAACTCCCGAAATCTCATTTTCCCATAGTGACAAGGGGTTTTGGTCAAAAAGATTTTTAAACCGATTGTCGCTTTCAATAATTTGTTCTTGTTGTTCTAAATTTTTAATTTCTAATTCTTTACGTTCGGTAATATCGGTATGCACGCCAATAATTCGAACTGGTTTTTTAGCCTCATTTCGTTCAATAACACTTCCACGGTCTAAAATCCATTTATAGGTTCCATCTTTGCAAAGCATGCGGTATTCGGCGCGATAAACGGGAGTTATATTGTCGTAGTGTAAATGGACTGAAAATTTTACGCGCTCTAAATCATCCGGATGTACCAATGTTTCCCAAGTACTTTCAATATTTTTAATTTCATGTTCTTGGTATCCTAACATTTCTTTCCAACGTTTAGAATAGTAAAAGGTATTTTCTTTATAGTTGATATCCCATAAACCATCGTTGGCACTTTCTATAGCTAATCTCCAACGGTTTTCGCTTTCTAAAAGACTTTGTTTGGCTTGGTTGCGTTCGCTAAT
>JAVHOP010000100.1:16883-33925 GCA_036170135.1 Flavobacteriaceae bacterium
TCCAACGGTTTTCGCTTTCTAAAAGACTTTGTTTGGCTTGGTTGCGTTCGCTAATGTCAATAATTACCGCTAAAAAGGCATCGTTATCACTATGTTTACCTTTTTGAATGTGCATTTCAACTGGATAAGTTGTGCCATTTTTACGCTGGTGTTGGGTTTCTAAAACTACTGTTTTGGTTGTGGTTAATTTGGTGCGAAGGTTTTCAAAATTCTCGGGCGTCATTTCAGGCGAAATATCCTGAAGCTTTAAATTTAAAATTTCTTCTTTTAAATAGCCCAAATTAAAGATAACGGTATCATTAATTTGAATGATTCGGGTGCTATTGTAATCAATAATATAGATTTCGTTTAACGACGATTCTATAATCTGATTTAAATTCAGCAGTTTTATGTCGGCCTCTTTTTGCTCGGTAATGTCTTGAATTACACCTAAAGCAGAATCTAAATTACCATCTTTATCTTTAGTTGGCGTATCGGCAATATGATGTATCCACCTCTGTACACCATCTTTAGGTCGGATAATGCGATAGGTAACATCAAGCGGTATGTTTGGATTTAATTTGCGCTTTTCTAAAACCGATGTTAATATTGTTTTATCGTTTGGATGGATGCAATCTATCCATGTTTGCAGGCTTAATAATTTATCGGGCAATCCTATGGTTTCGATAATATATCTTGAAGCTCGGTAGGTTGAATTTTTAAAATTAAAATTGTAATACCCAATATTAAAAATATTTTGAGCTTGTTCTAAAAAACTATTATTCTCTTTTAATTGACTGATAGATGCTGTTTTTTCTTTTTCTAGTTGATCTCTTATTTGTCTGCTTTTTCTATAATAAAAGTAGAAGACTAAAAAATAAAGCATAATTAAGATGCTTAATACAAATTGAATAAAATTTATTATAGACAATTGACCTGAAACAACCCTAACCAATTCATTTTGTGTGGATTCGTTTTGATTGCGTAGGGTAATAAATATCGATTCTCTATTTTCGGTTAAAAGGTCATGATATTTAGAAGGCGTCAGCGATTCGTAATTTATCAATTTGTCTAAAATACTTTTGAAAGCTTCCTTTACTTGAGGTGCCGAATAGAAAAATAAATTATGATTGATACTATCAATTAAAATGTCATTTTTTATGGATTCAATAGCCCTTGCCATACTTGGCTTAGGAAAAACACTTTCTAAATCGTGCTCGCTTTGATAAAATTTATCTAATTCCGTTTGGGCTTTTTCCAAATTACTTTCAACAACATTCGAAGCTTGAACAATAGATAGCTGTTCGCTGTTTATGTGAGAGTTTAAAATTATAGTTATAAAAGTGAACAAAAACAACAAAAGACCAAAAACAGATATAATTTTTTGTTTAAAATCATTTGTAACCATGGGCCTAAATTATTCTAAAAATTGTTTTCAATTTAAATTTATTTGCCTGGGGGGAGTAAATACGGCTTAAAGGTAAAATTATTTAATTAAATACCTAAAAAATTAATTTAAAAAATTTGGCTTGCGTATTGAACTTTAAAATGATAGATGAATTTGTATCTTTGCGGAAACTTTAAAAGCCACATGGATACAATTGTTAAGCCGTATAAGGATTCTGATTTAAGCAAAAAAGATCAAGTTGCACAAATGTTTGACAACATCTCTAAAAAGTACGATTTTTTAAATCACTTTTTGTCGATGGGGATTGATATAGGATGGCGCAAAAAGGTGGTTAAAATAGTCGGTAAAAAAAATCCTGATTCAATTTTAGATATCGCTACCGGCACCGGCGATTTAGCCATCATGTTATCTAATTTGAATGTTTCAGAAATTATTGGATTAGATCTTTCTGAAGGCATGCTAGCGGTAGGAAAAGAAAAAGTAAAAGCAAAGCATTTGTCTTTGGTTATTACCTTGATTCAAGGCGATTCTGAAAATTTACCCTTTGAAGACAATCGTTTTGATGCCATAACTGTAGCTTTTGGAGTGCGTAATTTCGAAAATTTAGAAAAAGGTTTATCCGAAATATTAAGAGTTTTAAAACCTCAAGGCACTTTGGTTATTTTAGAATTTTCTATACCTGAATCGTTTATAATGAGAAATTTATACAGATTTTACTCAACGATAATACTGCCATTTTTAGGAAAATTAATATCTAAAGATCGGTCGGCTTATACCTATTTACCCGAATCGGTTGCGGCATTTCCGTACGGCAAGGCGTTTAACCAAATTTTAAAAAATGTTGGATATAAAGCAATAGAAAACCAACCTGTTTCGTTTGGTATCGCAACAATTTATTCGGCTTTAAAATAATTATTAAAATATGAGCAAATCAAAAATAAATGAAATCATCAATTTAAAAAAGTGTATTGTTTTAGTTTTTGTTGGACTTTTTTTATCGATTTCTAGTGGCTTTGCACAAAAGGTGGACAAACTTGAATATCTGCCAACTTTTGATAAACGTCCGCTACATTGGGGATTTTATTTAGGGCTTAATCAAAAATCATTCAAACTTGATTATAAATTACCCAATAACTCGATAAATATTAAAGACGAAACCGGATTTAATGTCGGCTTAATTGGCGATATGCGCCTTTTCGATAATTTGAATATCAGGTTAGAACCGGGTTTATCACATAATGTAAAAACCCTTTATTTTAATAATATTGCTACGGCTTTAGATAGTACAAGAGCCCTTTCTAACACGTATTTACACGTGCCGCTTATCTTGAAATTTAGCGCTAATCGGGTTGATAATTTCAGACCTTATTTACTTGCCGGCGTTTCATACGATTACAATTTTTCGAGCAATCAAGACAGTGGCGAAGATAATTCTCAGCGCGTCTTTAGGATGAAAAAAAACAACTTCATGTATGAAGTAGGTTTTGGCGTTGACCTCTATTTTTTCTTTTTTAAATTCTCTCCATCTGTAAGAGGTATTTTCGCGATGAATAACGAGCTGGTTCGCGATGCCAATCCTAATAGTCAATGGACAGCTCCGATAAATTATCTGGGCACGCGTGGTATTTTTATCAACCTCGCTTTCGAATAATTAGCGATTAAATTCGCTTAACAAAATAGCTGTTGCCATAGCGACATTTAAGCTTTCGGGTTTGTTTGAGGCATTAAATCGTGGTATAGATAAGCGATGAGTAGCATAATTAAAAATAGTTTCAGAAATGCCATTGGCTTCGTTGCCCATAATTAAAACAGCATTTTTAGGCAGCGTAATTTTGTAAACATTATCGCCATCCATAGCCGATGCGAAAATGGGTAATTTAACTGATTTTAAATACAAATTAATATCGGTATAGATAACCGAAACTCTTGTTAAAGAACCCATTGTAGCCTGAACAACCTTCGGATTAAAGCAATCTACCGTATCTTCCGAACAAATTAATTGGGTTACTTTAAACCAATCGCATAAGCGAATAATAGTGCCTAAATTTCCAGGGTCATTAATCTGATCTAAAACTAAAGTCAAGCCCGTTTTTAATAGAGGTTTTGGTAAAGATTTGTGAAAAATAGCTAAAGCTTGATTTGGTGTTTTAAGCTGACTTATTTGTTTGAGCTCGGTTTCTGATATTCGAATTACCTTATCGGATTCATTTTTAGCTATAAAATTTGAAGTGCAAAATAAGGTGTGTAACTCTAAATCGGATTCTAAGAATTCATCAATACCTTTTTCGCCCTCAACAATAAACAAATTAAGGCTATTTCGATATTTTTTTTGATTTAAATTATTAATCAGCTTTATTTGATTTTTGCTAACCATACAAATGTGCTACTTTTGATAAATTTTAAATGATTTTGAAAAAGTATCTCGCTAAAATACTATTAATTATTGAATCAATATTACTTCTTGGTTCTTGTAGCGCGATTAAAAGAGTGCCAGACGGGGCTGATCTTTTAACTAGTAGCAGCATCGTTACCAATAATAAATTAGTTATCGACGAAAATATCAATAGCTTTATCATTCAACGTCCAAATTCAAAAATTTTGGGCTTACCATTGTCTTTATACTTTTATAATAATGGAAATCCGGAAATTGAAATAGCTTATAATAATTGGCTAAAAAATAAAGAAGGTAAAAGACCCATAAGTAAATTCAGAAGAAAAATTAACAACTGGTTTCTAAATAATGGGACTGCGCCAATAATTTTAGAAGCTTCAAAAACCAAGAAGACAATCAATTCTTTAACACAGTTTTATTTTAACCAAGGTTATTTTGACTCCAAAGTTTCTGTTGATATAACCGCTACCGGTAAACAAAGAGTAGCGGTAAAGTATTTGGTAAAAACCAATCAAGCCTATTCCATTGCGACTTTTGAAACAGAAATGAGTTCTCCTTACTTAGATTCTATTTATAAGGAAACACAATCAAAATCGTATGTAAAGACCGGCGATATTTATAATTCAAATAATTTTGAAAAGGAAGAAGACAGGCTGATAGAATTGTTTACAAATTCAGGAGTAAGTCAATTTACAAAAAACATTGTAAAATTTGATGTTGATACTAGTAAAACAACACATACTGCTTCGGTTATTTTAAAAATTCCAAATAGAGTTATTACCAATGCACTTGGAGACAACAAATTTATTCCGTTTGTGCCTCAAAAAATAAAATCGGTCAACGTTATTACCGACTATAATTTTGATATGAAAGATGAAGCGCTAAAAGATTCGGCTCAGTCTAAGAATATCAATTTTTATGCGTTTTCAAAAATTAAATACAATCCAAAATTTTTAGCAGATGCTATTGCTATTGTACCAAATACTTTTTATAATGAAACTGAAAGCGACAATACCAGAACTTATTTAAACAATCTTAAAAACTTTAATGTAGCCATAAATTATTCCGAAAACCCAGATAATACATTAACTGCAGACATCTTGCTAAATCCGTTAAAGAAATATTCTTTTGGCATTGACGCAGAAGTTACCCATTCTAACGTAAAACCAGTAGGGATAACCAGTAAGCTCTCTTTTGCTAATCACAATATCTTTAAAGGAGCAGAGAATTTAGTGCTTTCATTTGAAGGCTCTTTTATAAATTCGGCTAAAGATGCTAGTACAAACTCTAGTTTTTTTGATGCTTATGAATATGGGACTAACTTATCTTTAACGTTCCCTAGAATATTATTTCCTTTCAACATCAGCAAGCTGATTCTTAAAAATATGGAACCCGTAACCGCTATTGAATTTGGAACAAGTATTCAACAAAACATTGGACTTGATCGCCAAAATGTTACAGGCGTATTAGATTATACTTGGAAAAGTTCAAAAAAAATAAGCCATAATCTCGAGTTGTTAAACGTGCAGTTTATCAGGAACTTTAGAACTAATAATTATTTTAATATTTACACGTCAGAATACAATAAATTGAATGCAGTATCACAAATTTATTACGGCAATAGTCTTATAAAAAACAATACAGAAATCCTCAATTTTATAAACACTGTTTTAGTAGATAATAACTTTAAAGCCTCAAATTTACAAGATTATTTAAACGTTCAAAACGTCAATAGCCGCAGGTCAATTTTAATAGAAGACGTTTTGGTACCTGCTATTGGCTACACATTTACTTACCAAAATAAGGAAGATATTAAAGATAATAACTTTTCTTTTTTGAGAGCAAACATCGTATCGTCCGGGTTATTATCTACAACCTTAACAAAGGCAAAACCATCTAAACCACAAAAAGAATTATTCAAACTACCGATTGCTCAATTTATTAAAACACAGTTAGAATATAAAAAATATTGGGGATTTAATCTCAACAAAACACTTGTATTTAGAACCTTTGCCGGATTGGCATTAGCCTACGGAAACTCAACTGCTATTCCTTTTAGCCGTAGTTATTTTGCTGGAGGATCAAATGAATTAAGGGCTTGGCGCGCTTATGAATTAGGACCTGGAAAAACACAAAGTAATTTAGAATTTAATGTTGGAAACTTTAAATTTGTAAGCAACTTAGAATATCGGTTTAATATTTTAAATAGTTTTAATGGCGCATTGTTTTTAGATGCTGGAAATATTTGGAATGTTTCAACTAACTCGTTTATTGACGACAACACAAAATTAAAAGGCTTTTCGTCATTAAAAGACATTGCCATAGGTAGTGGTTTTGGATTGCGGTACGATTTTAATTTTTTGGTTTTTAGGTTAGATATCGGATTTAAAACCTACGAACCCTACTTACAGCAGCATAAAAAATGGTTTACAAATTATAACTTTAACCATGCCGTTTATAATATTGGTATAAATTATCCTTTCTAAGGTATAATTTTTTACTAATTTTGCTTTCAATCTAAAATTCAAAATATGATTATTCCAGCTGGAGTTGCTTTCGGAAAAACAGTTCAAGATATTTTTAGTCTTGCAAAAACAAAACAATTTGCTATACCCGCAGCAAATGTTACTGGTTCAAATACTATTAACGCCGTTTTAGAAACGGCAAAAGAACTTAACGCTCCCGTAATTATTCAATTTTCGAATGGTGGCGCGCAGTTTAATGCTGGTAAGGGCTTAAATAATGAAAATCAAAAAGCGGCTATTATTGGTGGTATTGCCGGGGCAAAACACGTACACCTTATGGCAAAAGCTTATAACATTCCCGTTATTTTGCACACTGATCATTGTGCAAAAAAGTTATTGCCGTGGGTAGATGGCTTATTAGATGCGAGTGAAGCTTATTTTAAAACGCATGGCGTCCCTTTGTTTAGTTCGCATATGCTTGATTTATCTGAAGAGCCTATCACTCAAAATATTGAAATCTCAAAACGCTATTTAGAGCGTATGAGTAAAATGGGAATGACCTTAGAAATTGAGCTAGGAATTACCGGAGGCGAGGAAGATGGTGTTGATAATGCCGATATAGATTCTTCGAAACTTTACACCCAGCCTGCCGAAGTTGCTTTTGCTTACGAAGAACTTAAAAAGGTCAGCAATAATTTTACAATTGCGGCTTCTTTTGGCAATGTTCACGGTGTTTACAAACCAGGTAATGTAAAATTAACACCTAAGATTTTAAGAAATTCGCAAGATTATATCCAAAACAAATTTAAAACAGACAAAAATCCAGTCGATTTTGTTTTTCATGGAGGTTCTGGTTCTACTCAAGACGAAATTAGAGAAGCCATTTCTTATGGAGTTGTTAAAATGAACATCGATACCGATTTACAATACGGATTTATGGTTGGCATTAGAGATTATATGGGCCAAAATGCCGAATATCTAAAAGCACAAATAGGCAACCCAACAGGTGCAGATGCTCCTAATAAAAAATATTACGACCCTAGAGTTTGGTTGAGAAAAGGTGAAGAAACCTTTAAAGCACGATTAAAACAAGCTTTTGAAGATTTAAATAATATCAACACACTTTAAATTGTACATAGCCTAGCAAAACATATCAATTAATTTAAAGCATCAATATTATTATGGCTTGGTTTAAAAGAAAAGATAAAGGCATTCAAACGCCAACCGAAGAGAAAAAAGATATTCCTAAAGGATTGTGGTATAAAACACCAAGCGGAAAAATAATTGATTCCGATGAATTAAAAACAAACCTTTGGGTATGTGAAGAGGATGGATATCATGTTAGAATAGGAAGTAAAGAATATTTTCAAATATTTTTTGATGATAATGTTTTTATAGAATTAGACCCAAATTTAACATCAAAAGACCCTTTAAAATTTGTTGATACTATTAAATATTCCGAACGTTTAAAAGAAGCGCAGGCTAAAACAAATTTAAAAGATGCTGTAAGAATTGCTGTTGGAAAATCTTTAGGTAAAGATTTGGTGATAGCGGCAATGGATTTTAGCTTTATTGGAGGTTCAATGGGAGGTGTTGTTGGTGAAAAAATTACAAGAGCCATAAATTATAGCATTCTAAACAAAATTCCGTTTTTAATGATATCGAAATCGGGTGGAGCGCGTATGATGGAGTCAGGAGCTTCATTGATGCAGCTCGTTAAAACTTCGGCAAAATTAGCACAATTAGACGACGCTAAAATTCCGTATATTTCACTTTGTACGGATCCAACAACAGGTGGCGCAACAGCTTCCTTTTCTATGTTAGGCGATATTAATATCGCCGAGCCAGATGCTTTAATAGCATTTGCAGGTCCAAGAGTTGTAAAAGATACAACTGGAAAAGAATTGCCAAAAGGCTTTCAGCATTCTGAATTTGTTTTAGAACACGGCTTTTTAGATGCTATTTTTGAACGCAGACAATTAAAAAAACAAGTGAATCTATACATTGATTTAATTCAGAATTTACCGATTAGATCTTAAAAAGAAAGAGCGCTTTAAGCACTCTTTTTTTAAGTTATTTTTTGAGATGAATGACTTCATCTACCCCATTTTTAGTGAGTGTTGCTAAATCATCACAAATGCCATCTCCGTAATTTAATACAGCAACTTGACCGTCTCTATCAAACGAAACAACGCCACTGACAATAAATCTACAAGATAGCTCTCTTCGTAAAGGTGTGGTTATGGTTGCCGTATGAACACTTCCGTTTTTTCTTGTAAAAGTCCAATTTCCCGTAATTGACAATACATCATCACCCCAAGCCATCGTATTGGAGCCTTCAATAAGTTCATGTATTCTTGTGCCACTTTTACTAGCTTTGGTTCCATCTCGCCATGTTACAGTTATATTTTCGGTGTTTGTAATTTGCAGATTTCCATTCGTATTTGAACGTTCTCTCAAAACGGTGTGTTGGCCTTCTATCTTTCTGAGGTTATTATAAAAATTGTCAAAACTCACATTGATAGATTGCGTTAAAGCAGCTGGATTATTAACATAATGCAAGATTATTTTACCGCTAACGGTATTGCCATTTTTAAGCACACAAGCACTTCCAAAATCGACGGTTACATCTTTAGTTGTATTGGTAACAACTTTAGTAACAACAGCGCAATCAGGCATATAATGATTTAAAATACCTGTTTCAGATTTATTTGCAAATTCTACGTTCGTATAAGCTTCATCCACCATAACCAAAACATCATCGGTTATGTTGTTAACTTCAGCTTCTATTTCAACATCAGCAGTAGCAATTGTTTGAGTATTGATGGCGTCACTAGAGCCTTGGCAAGCCATAAACAGAATGCCAAGTCCAATTACCGGAACAATAGTTTTAAAAAAGCTTTTAATTTTCATAGTTTTATAATTTTTGGGTTATTGGCATTTAGACTGAAAATTTTTGAAATGGTTTAAAAAACTCAAAACTAAATTTGTATTGCGAGTAAAAATAATAATTGTATCTTTGCGCCCTAATAATTTATTACATAATAATCATTTAAATAATATTGGCATGTATTTATCAAAAGAAGTAAAAGCAGAAATTTTTCAAAAACACGGTAAATCTGTTACAGATACTGGTTCTACCGAAGGTCAAATAGCCTTATTTACCTTTAGAATTAACCACTTAACCGAACATTTAAAAAGGAACAGAAAAGATTTTAATACCGAACGCGCATTGGTAATGCTAGTTGGTAAACGCAGAAGTTTATTAGATTATCTAAAAGCTAATGAAATTACACGTTATCGCGAAATTATTAAGGAATTAGGTATTAGAAAATAAATTAAAGAGAGGCTTTTGCCTCTCTTTTTATAAAAAGGCTTTATTTTTAGCATTTCATTGGCAATAAACAACACACAACTCATTTATTGTTTAATCAAACCTAATTATTTAGGTTAAAAAAATTAGAATTATGATCCCTAAAGTATTTCAAGAAACTATTGATTTAGGAGATGGTAGAACCATCAGTATTGAAACAGGTAAATTAGCAAAACAAGCTGATGGGTCTGTGGTTGTTAGAATGGGTAATGCGATGTTGCTCGCAACAGTTGTCTCTTCAAAAGAAACTAAAGAAGGCTTAGACTTTTTGCCTTTAACACTTGATTATCGCGAAAAATTTGCTGCTGCCGGAAAATATCCAGGAGGTTTCTTTAAAAGAGAAGCGCGTCCTAGTAACGAAGAAATTTTAGTAATGCGTTTGGTTGACCGCGTATTGCGCCCGTTATTTCCAAAAGATTATCACGCCGAAACACAAGTGATGATTCAGTTAATGTCTCATGATGAAAATGTAATTCCAGATGCCTTAGCAGGTTTAGCAGCTTCGGCAGCTATTGCTATTACTGATATTCCTTTTGAATATCCTATTTCTGAAGTTCGCGTGGCTAGAGTTGATGGAAAATTAATCATCAACCCAACTTATGCACAATTAGAAAATGCCGACATCGATATGATGGTTGGCGCTTCATTTGATTCTGTCATGATGGTTGAAGGTGAATTGAAGGAAGTCTCTGAAAAAGATATGGCCGAAGCTATTAAATTTGCTCATGAAGCTATTAAAATTCAATGTATTGCTCAAGAAAATTTGGTAAAACAAATTGGAAAAAAAGAGGTGAGAAATTATCCAAAGGCAGAATCTGATGACGTAATTGCTAAAAGGGTAAACGATTTTGCTTACGATAAAATTTATGCCATTGCAAGAGCGGCTTCTTCAAAACAAGAACGCACTGAAAAATTTGCAGGAGTAAAAGAAGCTTTAAAAGCTGAGTTTACCGAAGATGAATTGACAGAAAAAGGCAAGTTAATTGGCGAATATTATTATAAAACTGAAAAAACAGCCGTAAGAAACCTCACTTTAAACGAAGGTTTACGTTTAGATGGTAGAAAAACAAATCAAATTAGACCAATTTGGTGTGAAGTAGGTTATTTGCCTTCTCCTCACGGTTCAGCTGTTTTTACCAGAGGTGAAACACAAGCTTTAGCAACTGTTACCTTAGGAACATCTAGAGATGCTAATAAATTGGATTCCCCAACTTTTGAAGGTGAAGAACGTTTTTACTTGCATTATAATTTTCCTCCTTTTTGTACCGGAGAAGCTAGTCCGTTACGCGGAACTTCACGTAGAGAAGTAGGTCATGGTAATTTAGCACAACGCGCTTTAAAAAATATGGTGCCAGCCGACTGCCCGTACACCGTAAGAGTTGTTTCTGAAGTATTAGAATCTAATGGTTCTTCTTCAATGGCAACAGTTTGTGCCGGAACATTAGCCTTAATGGATGCCGGTATTCAAATGAAAAAACCTGTTTCGGGTATCGCCATGGGCTTAATTTCTGATGAGAAAACTGGAAAATTTGCCGTATTATCTGATATCTTAGGCGATGAAGATCATTTAGGAGATATGGACTTTAAAGTGACTGGTACCGCCGATGGAATTACCGCTTGCCAAATGGATATTAAAGTAAAAGGCTTGTCTTATGATGTGTTAGAAAAAGCTTTAGCACAAGCACATGAAGGACGTTTACATATTTTAAACATTTTAACCGAGACACTTCCTCATCCAAATCCAACCGTTAAAGAACATGCTCCAAAAATAATTACGAGAACGATTCCTGGTGATTTTATCGGCGCTTTAATTGGACCTGGCGGAAAAGTCATTCAAGAATTACAAAAAGCAACTGGTTGCACCATTGTAATTAATGAAGTTGATGAACAAGGTGTTGTTGAAATATTAGGAACTAACCAAGCGGGCATTGATGCTGTTTTAGCAAAAATTGATTCCCTAATATTCAAACCAGTAGTTGGTAATGTTTATCAGGTTAAAGTTATTAAAATACTTGATTTTGGACCTGTTGTTGAATATCTTGATGCTCCAGGAAACGAAGTATTATTACACATTTCTGAATTGGCTTGGGAGCGCACAGAAAATGTGACCGATGTTGTAAATATGGGTGATATTTTTGATGTAAAATATTTTGGAAAAGACCCAAAAACTCACAAAGAAAAAGTGTCGCGTAAAGCTATTTTACCAAAACCAGAAGGATTTAAAGAAAGACCTCCTCGCGATGATAACAGAGATAGCCGTTCAAGAGACAATCGCTCAAGAGACAATCGTTCTAATGATAGAGATAATAGAGAAAGAAGACCTAGAAGAGAAGAATAAAGTCATCTTTTATCTAAAAAGTAAAAACCTTAGGAAAGCTCCTAAGGTTTTTTATTTCAATAAATTTAGATAACCCCCCTAAATTTTTTTGATTCGCAAATATACATAAAAAAATATTATTTTAATTTTCAATAAATAATGTCTGAAATAATCAATTACAATAATTTAAACTTTTAATATATAACCAGTTAACCTGAATAGGAATTCGTTTTTGTAGGCATAAAAAATAGAATAATCGTTTTAACGAATTAAATTATTAATATGCTGTAACATTTTACAACACGCAAACGTATATAGGGTTGTATAAAAAATTAGGATAAAAAATGAGACAACTCAAAATTACAAAACAAGTAACTAATCGCGAAACAGCATCTCTTGATAAATATTTACAAGAAATAGGAAAGGTTGAATTAATTACTGCCGAAATGGAGGTTGAATTAGCACAACGCATTAGAGCGGGAGATCAAAGAGCCTTAGAAAAATTGACCAAAGCTAATTTGCGATTTGTGGTTTCTGTAGCTAAACAATATCAAAATCAAGGTTTAACTTTGCCCGATTTAATTAATGAAGGTAATCTAGGTTTGATTAAGGCCGCGCGTCGGTTTGATGAAACACGTGGTTTTAAATTTATTTCTTATGCTGTTTGGTGGATTCGCCAATCAATATTACAAGCGCTTGCCGAACAATCTAGAATTGTGCGTTTGCCGCTGAATAAAATTGGCTCTATCAATAAAATAAACAAAACATTTGCAAGATTAGAACAAGAAACTGAACGTCCGCCCTCTGCCGAAGAAATTGCTAAAGAACTCGATATGACAGTTAGCGAAGTTAAAGAATCTTTAAAAAATGCCGGCCGCCACGTATCAATGGATGCGCCATTAATTGAAGGTGAAGATTCAAATCTTTACGACGTTTTAAATTCAGGAGAGTCTCCAAATCCAGACAAAGCCTTGATGCACGAATCGTTACGCGTAGAAATAGAACGCGCCTTAGAAACCTTAACGCCAAGAGAAGGTGATGTGGTTCGTCTTTATTTTGGCTTAGGCGATGAAAGCCCGATGACCCTAGAAGAAATTGGCGAAACGTTTGATTTAACACGCGAACGCGTCCGTCAAATTAAAGAAAAAGCCATCCGCAGGTTAAAACATACCTCAAGAAGCAAAATTTTAAAAACCTATTTAGGTTAATTAAAAACTATAAAAACAGAAACGTCCGCCATCTAGCCGGACGTTTTCTTTTTTATACTACTTTTGTAGAAATTTAAACCCGATTAAAATGAACCATCTCATCGCGCCTTCTATGCTTTCTGCCGATTTTTCTAATCTTAAATCCGATATCGAAATGGTAAATAGCAGCGAAGCAGATTGGTTTCATTTAGATGTTATGGACGGTGTTTTTGTTCCTAATATCTCTTTTGGGATGCCGGTAATTAAATCTGTAAAAAAATTTGCCACCAAACCGCTTGACGTGCATTTAATGATTGTAAACCCCGATAAATTTATAGAAGATTTTAAAAAAGCTGGCGCTGATATTTTAACGGTTCACTACGAAGCTTGTCCACATTTACATCGTACCGTTCAGTCTATAAAAGCAAATGGCATGAAAGTTGGCGCTTCCTTAAATCCACACACGCCAATTGCTGTTTTAGAAGATATTATACAAGATTTAGATTTGGTTTTAATTATGAGTGTTAATCCGGGTTTTGGCGGACAATCGTTTATCGAAAATACCTATAAAAAAATCATCCAACTTAAGGATTTAATTCTAAAATCTGGATCTCAGGCACTTATCGAAATTGATGGAGGTGTAAATAACCAGAATGCTCCTAAACTTTTTGCTGCTGGCGCTGATGTTTTGGTTGCTGGTAGTTTTATTTTTAAAAGCGCCAATCCAACCCAAACCATAGCTGATTTAAAAAATTGCTAAATTCTATTCAATATTTCAGCGGCTTGCATTAAGGTTTCTTCAGTTTTTGCAAAACAAAATCGCAACATTTTAGCATCGTAAGAATCATTGTAAAAAACCGAAATCGGAATGGATGCTATCTTATGATCTTTTGTCAACCGAATCGCAAAATCATAATCGTATTCATCGCTAATCTTTTTATAACTCAACAACTGAAAATAAGTCCCCTTGGCCGGCGCAAATTCAAAACGAGAATCTTTAATTAAATTTAAAAAATAATCACGCTTTTGCTGATAAAAATCCGGTAAACCGAGATAATTATCTCTATTTTTTAGAAATTCAGCCAGACCCACTTGTACAGGATGATTGACACAAAATACATTAAATTGGTGTGCTTTTCTGAATTCGGTCATCAAATAATCGGGTGCAACTACATAACCCGTTTTCCAACCGGTATGATGAAAAGTTTTGCCAAAACTTGCCACAATAAACGAGCGTTTTACCAATTCTGGATAAAGCATCACACTTTGATGCGTTTCGCCATCAAAAATAATGTGTTCGTAAACCTCATCGCTTAAAACAATAATATTAGTTCCTTTGACAATATTTTGTAAGGCAATTAAATCTTCGGAGTGCAAAATACTTCCCGTCGGGTTATGTGGCGTGTTGATAATAATCATTTTGGTTTTTGACGAAATCAATGATTTTACCTGCTGCCAATTGGCCATATAATCAGGCGCTTTTAAAGCGACTGAATGGGTGATGCCTCCAAATAATTCAATGCTCGGTTCATAACAATCGTAAGCTGGCGTAAAAATAATGACCTCATCGCCTTTGTTTATAAAAGCGGCAATAATGGTAAAAATAGCTTGTGTGGCACCTGCCGTTACAGTAATTTCGGTATCCGGATTGTATATAATTTGATAAGTGTCGTCAATTTTTTGCGCAATGGCTTCACGTAAACTAATAATTCCCGGCATAGGCGCATATTGATTTAATCCTTTTTTCATCGCCTCATTTACCAAGTCAATTAAGACTTCCGAAGTTTTAAAATTAGGAAAACCTTGTGATAGATTGAGCGCATTTTCTTTTGTGGCTAAACCACTCATCACAGCAAAAATACTGGTTTGGGCGTTTGGCAATTTTGAGTGGACTGAAGTTTTGAAGTTGGACATTATTTAAATTTTGATATTCAAATGTAAAGATTAAATTGATAAAAATGATTTTAAATTGCTATAGAATATCAGTTTTGAATATAGTTTCAAAAACAGAACTCATAACATTTTTAAATAAATTTTTGATGAGCATTCATCAGTATAACCTAACAGGTTTTTAAAACCTGTTAGGTTAGTGTTTTACCCCCATCACCTTTATCATGCTTTCTATAAACGCCACTTCTTCTTCGCTCAACCCGTATTTGGCATACAACTGGCGGTCGATATCGGCTAACGACTGACTCCAATCAATGTCGGAAGTTTTAGTGAAGTCCTGAAGAGGTACGAATTGATATGTTTTCGCAGTTGCATGTTGACTTGCTTTGGCAAGACTAAGTTGAAACCTTAAAAATTTCGTTTTAAAGTATTTTGTTAGATTGGTTGCAGAGTTGTTATCTAATTCCAAATCAACGCCTATAACTAGATAAGTTTCAGTACTAATTGTACCCGGTTCCCCTACGAATGAATTTAAATTATCATCGTTTAATTCTGTACCGATATTATTTGCATATGGAGTAAAAACTTTAAATTTATCAATCCATGCTTTCTTAACTTTAATTTCTGCTTTTTCAACAAATCCAATCTTCTTTTTGCCGTAACAAATTATTGGTTCAATAAGTCCTTCATCAGAACTATGAAACTTCAAATCATTTATAAATTGTCCATCTAAGCCAAATGGTTTTCTTGAAGAAACATATTTAGAAAAACTTTCAAAGTTTGAATAGTTACTTACTTTATTTACAATAGAAATTGCAATTCCATGACGTATAAAAGTATCGGAATGTTCTGATTTCAACGTGCGATATGCAGTAACAGGAGTTGCATTTAATTGGTGTGTAACTACTTTTATTAAAGATTCCTCGTTATTATAGGCGCTATCCCACAGAAAATAACAAATGCCACCACGTATATTTGTTTTTGGGAAAACTTGTTCTGGATTAAGGAAATCGTGCAACATGGATATTTTTTTATCATTCAGCATTTTGTCCCTGAACTCATCAAGCCCTTTACCTCCTGAGTACCAACGCGAAGGCATAATCATTGAAACAAATTGCGGATTTATTTTTTGTGCAATCTCCACAAACTGATTATAGATAGGTTTCGCGCTTGCTTGTGCGCCACCATCCATTTCCATATACGGCGGATTACTTACTATTGCGTTGAATTTCATATTGTCGTTGTTGTTTGCTTTCCAATAGGTTTTACCGAGTTTTACTTTTTCGATAAAATTAGTGGGTTTGTTAATGATTTGGTTTATTAAATCTTCGAAATAGCGTGTATTTACTTTTGCCTTTCGGAAGCCTGCCAATGTTCGTTTGGTAATGCTTTTTGCCATAGGCGTTTTGCAAATCACGAATATATTTTCGGCCAGGGTTTTGTCCCACAGGGCGAGTTGGAGCTCGGGAGTGGGCGTTGGGTTTAGTCCCATCGGGTCATCAGCCGCAAGGCGTGCGCGGTAAATGCCGTAAGCCATATACAGTGGATAAAGACCCGATTTGGAGTTAATTTCCAGTATGTGTGCATCAGGCGAAAATACGTCTTTGGTTACTTGTCCCTGCTCCACAAAGCGGGGTTGCTCCACAGGGTTTTCCATCGTTTCGTCGTAAAACACATAACCACCCATACAGTCGCCCACGTGCATATTTACCACACGCCACGGCGTAAGTACTGTTTCTTTGTCGGGATTCCGGAAGGTGTTGAAAATGGAGGTAATTCGTCCAATACGTTCCTCTATAGTGAGATTGTCGGCTGCACGAGCCATAACACGTATGCGTTTTCCGGCAGCACGAAACACATCGGGTTCGTAGTATTTCTTAAATTTATTGAATTCTTGTTTGCTCACACCTTTGGGCATAAACTCTTCCCACGATTGCGGGTCGATGAGTTGCGCAAAATTATCAATCGTAATTTCATCTTTTTCGTCCTTTACATCTGCTCCATATATCAGCAATGGCATTCTGATGGAAA
>JAVHOP010000101.1:0-5230 GCA_036170135.1 Flavobacteriaceae bacterium
AACTACTTAAAAACCAAAAAATTTAATACCCAAAATTCTGTTTTAGTTTTGGGTTTAAACGTAATTGTTCTTGAGGGATTGGCAATAAGTCATGTCCTTTTGGAATATCGATATTAAAATTTGATTTTATATATTCAATATGATTTGCTGAGCGACGTAATACATACCAAAGTGAATATTCCCCAGCCAATTCATGCCGGTATTCATCTAATAAAATAGGCATCATATCTGTTGGAAATAAAGCGTTTAAGCCCGCCCTTTTTCTAATTTTATTTAAGGATTTTTGCGATGCTTTATAGGCACCGGTCTTGTACTGGCTCTCTGCTAAATCTAATAAAACTTGTCCGTATCTCAATAAAATAACATTTGCTTTGCTAAAAATAGCTGAAGCCGTTGCATTTGGATCGGGCGATCGCCACGTTTTAATACCATAATATCCAGAACGCGTGCCGTCATTACCCAACCATGGTTTTTTTTGAGTTCCTAAAGTGTTCATGCTCTGATATTTTTCTTGAACGCTATTATACGTAGAAATATGGATGCTCGTATCGGGATGTGTTTGTCCGATTCCGATAACGGTGGCTTTAGCACGCCGGTCATTTTTTTCGAAAGATTTTACAAAATCAGCATTGACATAAGCTAAAGCCTCTCCACCAACTTCATTAGGCAATGCAAACGATTGGATAAAGGTCGAATAATTATCACGACCCCAGCCCAAATTATCGTTGCTCTTAAATTGAATTTCGAATATAGATTCTTTGTTGTTTTGATGTTTATAGGCATGAATGTCTAAAAAATTTGAAATCAACTCATAATGGTCTTCTAGTTCATTAAATGCCAATACAGCTCTATCAAAATCTTTTACCCACATATATGATTCTCCTAAATAAGCCAAGGATGCCCCCTTTGTGGCTCTTCCAATATCAATTGAATCTTTGTAGCTGAATGGTAAATTGGTTTTTGCTTTTTCAAAATCGGCTATAATATATTTAAAAACCGTATTTTGATTGGCATTGGGCTCATTTATAGCATCTGTATTTAGGGTGTTTTTAGTAATTGGTACGTTTCCAAAATTTTCTGCCAGTAAAAAATAGAACAAGCCTCTGTTAAAATAGCATTCGGCTTTTAAATGGCTCGCCAATTCTGATGAAATAATGTTATCGGCCGCCATCGCGTCTAGCGTTGCGATTGCCTTATTGGCTTTAATTATGCCATCGTATGATAAAATCCAAAATTTATTGATGTTAATATTATCAGTTGGGATGTTAAATGATTTATAATAAGAGCCTTCTGTACTCCATAAATTAAAATCCTGACTTAAAAAATTGGCTGGATAAAAGAGCCCTTTTATAAGAAATTCTTCAGAATTTTGATAGCTGTCATAAATTTCGGAAACCATAGCCAAAGCATCTAGTTCCGTTAGCTTTGATACAGGTTTATCATTAGGATTTTGTGTCTTATTTTTTGAACCAAATTTGCAACTAACAAAAATGATTACACTAAAAATAATAACAATCTTTGACAATTTCATCAATCGCAAATTAAAGGTTAATAATTTACCTCTAGTTTTTAAGGTAGTGGACAAAGGTATTAAATTCCCTTTTTAAAATAAACTGAATGATAAAAACTTTGATTGCCCTTTGCTATTAGATGTTTGATTTGACGATTTTAAAAAAACTAAAATCATTAAAAAATTAATAAAAAATTAATAAAAGGTTAATAAAAAGTCAATGTTGCTAAAAAATGTGATGCAACTAACTTCAATTAATACCTTTGATAAAATACACATTTCATAAATAGTATTTCATATCATGAATAAACAAAAAGATCACTACTATCATTCAATAAAATACAACAATTTTGTGCTTATTTTTAGCTTTTTGCTAATTCTTATCGGATGCCAATCTAATAACAAATCTGTTCCTAAATCACATCTTAAATCGCCTTTATCTAACAATGATTTTTTTCAAGAAATCGGTCAAGAAATCGGTTTAGATTTTATCCATTCTATTGGCGCAACCAAGATGACAAATATTGTAGAATCGGTAGGTGGCGGTGTTGCATTCCTAGATTATGACCAAGATGGTTTTATGGATATTTACACCTGTAGTGGCACTTGGATTAAAGGGTTTAGCAAAAGCGAAAAACCGGCAAAAGCATCAATGAATCATCTTTATCACAATCTAAAAGACGGCACTTTTGAAGATGTTACCGAAAGTGCTGGCGTAGGCGGCCCTTGGTATAGTATGGGCGTTACCGTTGGCGATTATAACAATGATGGGTTTCCCGATATTTACGTGAGCAATTATGGACCCAACATACTTTATAAAAATAATGGTGATGGCACATTTGCCGATATTACCAAAAGCGCCAAAATAGGTGGCGGTAAGGAATGCAGTGTTGGCGTGGTTTGGTTAGATTATGACAACGACGGCTTGCTCGATTTATATGTAGGCAATTATCTCAATTTCGACCCTGATTATAAATATTTTTATGCGCCCGACGGTTTTCCGGGACCCTTGGCGTATGATAGCCAACCAGATATTTTATACCACAATTTAGGCAACGACACTTTTGAAGATGTTACCGCAAAAATGGGAATTGTGGACCTTGACGGAAGAGCCATGGGCATTGCCGCAGCCGATGTTGACGATGATGGTTTTGTAGATATTTATGTAGCCAACGACCATACTGCAAATTACCTTTGGCATAACAATGCGGGCAAAGGTTTTACCGATAAAGGCACCCTCTCGGGCACCGGATTTAGCCAAGCTGGCGAAGCCACCGTGAGTATGTCGGTCGATTTTGCCGATTTTAATGGCGATGAATTGCTCGATATATTTATTTCGGACGATAATTATTGCTCGCTTTATCAAAACTTAGGAAACGGTCTTTTTGCCGATAATTCGTATGCTTCTGGAATTGCAACTGCATCTGGACAATTTGTAGGTTGGTCTTCCTCATTTTTAGATTATGACAACGATGGCGATGCCGATATTTTTAAAACTAATGGTGAGTTAAAACATTTATATGGTCAAGAAGATCAATTGTTTGAAAATGTTGGAAATGGTACTTTTAAAGACGTATCGGTTGATTACGGCGATTATTTCAAGAAAGAATACGTCGGTCGTGGCGCTTGCGTTGGCGATTATGACAATGATGGCGACCTCGATATTTTTATTTTGAATTTAGACACCCCAAGCAGTTTTTTAAGAAATAACAAAGGAAATGAGAATAATTGGCTCACAATAAATTTAGTTGGGCAAACTAGCAACAGAGATGGCATAGGTACCAAAATTAAAATCAGTTCTGGAGGCAAGATTCAAACAAATCAGAAAAAAAGCGCCTCCGGTTACCTTTCACAAAACGATTCAAGATTGCATTTCGGACTTGGTAAAAATCAGGTAGTAGATAAAGTGGAGCTCAAATGGCCTTCTGGTAAATTTCAGGTTTTGGAGCATATTAAAGCTAATCAAATCCTTACTGTAAAAGAACCTCAATAAGATTAATGTGTAAAATTAGTTTAAATAGCGTTTTTAAAAGTATTATCATAATTGCTTGTATTAGTTTGTTATTTTCTGCTTGCAAAAAACAAACTATGGAGGGAATGCTTGTGATGACACAGGTTGCAGGAAATTTAAATGAGGTTAACGATTCAACTTCTCGTAACGGACTTTACAAGTCTAAATCTCGTATTGTAGCATTAAACCCAAATAACTCAAGTAATTCATTAATGATGCTTTCAAAAGCATTCTTTTCGGCTTGTGCTCCCAGTATTTCTTATGACGCTAAACGGATGCTTTTTGCTGCGCAAAAAAACAAAAACGACCCTTGGCAAATTTGGGAACTAAACCTAGAAAATTTAAACTATAAACAAATTACAACTTCAGTCGAAAACTGTGTCGACCCCTTATACTTGCCGGGAGAAACAATTGCATTTAGCAAAACGACTTCATTTAATAAGGATAAAACAGGCAATGCACTCTTTACCTGCAATCTCGATGGCTCTGATATAAAGCAAATTACCTTTAATCCGAATGCCCATTTAGCCTCAAGCATTTTAAAGGATGGGCGCATATTAACCATTAGCCAACAATTAGTCCCTTATCAAAGCGTTAAAAATTTTGTTATTTTACGCCCCGATGGCACCAAAGAAGAATTGTTTTACCGTGGTCTGCAAGATGGGAATTTACAGAGCCGTGCTTGCGAAACCACTGACGGTAAAATTGTTTTTGTCGAATCCGACAATCGCAACCAACAGGGCGGAAACCTTATTGCGGTAAATTACAACCGTCCTTTGCACAGTCGCGTCAATTTAACATCAAATATTAAAGGTGATTTTTTTGCTGTAAATTCGCTGCAATCTAGCAAGATGCTGGTTTCTTATCGCACTTCAAAAACCGAACGCTATGCTCTTTATGAATTTAATTCCGAAAATAAAACCCTGACAAAAGTAATTTATAAAGATGCTTATTTCAATGTATTGGAAGCTGCTTTCGTCCAAAAGCATGAACGTCCTAGAAAATTGCCAAGTGAAGTAAATTTAGATTCAAAAACCGGACTCCTAATTTGTCAGGACATCAATTTTACAGACTTTCATTCAGCAAAAGGCAATAATTCAACTTTAAATTCATCCAAAATAGAGGTCTTGGGAATTGACAATTCATTGGGAATTGTCGATGTTGAAAAAGACGGTTCTTTTTATTTAAAAATTTTGGCCGACACCCCTTTTCGAATCCAAACTTTAGATCAAAACAACCGCGTGGTAAGAGGTCCTGGAAGTTGGCTTTATATGCGTCCGAGTGAACGCCGTGGGTGTGTGGGCTGTCATGAAGACCCAGAACAGGTGCCCGAAAATAGACTTTTGCTTGCTTCAAAGAAAAATCCCATTGAAATTCCGTCACTTACGGGTGTATTCAAAAATAAGGGTTCATTAAAATAATATGAGGACATTTCATAACATATTAATTCTACTCACCACAAGCTTTGCCTTAGGATTGATTGCCTATTTCCCTGGAAGCAGAATGGCAAGAATTCACGTTAATGATAAAACGGCTGTCGAAGACCATCCACTTTCTTGTATTTCTTGTCATTATTATTCACAAACTAACGGTTTAATTTCTAAAATCATCAATGAAGATTATCTTTCGCCTTTTAATTTGGCGGTTTCTAATGATGGCAATAAATTATTGGTCGTTGCTCAAGATGCCAACGCTTTATTAGTTGTCGA
>JAVHOP010000101.1:5330-33681 GCA_036170135.1 Flavobacteriaceae bacterium
ACTTTAATTCGCCCAAAAAACAATATAACTTCTATACAAGTAGAACACGGTTGGATGATGAACCACGGCATCGGAATTATCGAGCAGAAAGAAAATGGTAAAATTGTCCAGTTATTGCTCGATGAGCCAAATGCCTTTTATCCCGATCCATTTGATATCGCAATTACCCCCGACGGAAAAAAAGCGTTTGTTTCGAGCTCTGGTGTTAATATCATTTCGGTTATAGCCGTTGATTCCATCAGAAGTTTGCTCTCTACTGAAACGCCCGAAATGTTCAAAATGTATTCAAATAACTTGGGAATGAGTAGCCGATTTGTGATAAAACGCATCGCTACAGGCGCAAATCCAAAAGGTCTTGCACTTTCACTTGATGGCAAACTACTTTATGTTGCCGAACAGCTTGATGACAAAATTGCGGTTATCAATACCGAAACCCTTGAAACAATAAATTCCATAGATCTTGGTGGACCAAAGCGAATTACCGTTGCCCGACAAGGACGCCGTCTGTTTAACAATGCCTCACACACATTCCAAAATCAATATGCTTGCTATACTTGCCACCCCGATACCCACGAAGATGGGCTTACCTATAATTTTGCTGGTGTTGGGCGCAATTTGGCAAATGTTATCTCGTTAAGAGAAATTGCCGGAACGGCGCCCTTTAAATGGAATGGTACAAACCAATCTATTTATAAACAAGACGGTATGCGTTTTTCTAGATTTCTAACCAGAACAGAAACCTTTAATTATGACGATTTAGATGCGCTAGTTGCCTATGTAAAAACAGGGATAAAATTTCCGCCAAATTTGATGTATCATCCAGAGGTAGAAATGAACGAGTCACAACTTCGCGGTAAAGCAATTTTTTATCGAGAAGAAGATAATTTTGGCGCGAAAATTCCCAAAAATAATCGCTGCATTTCCTGCCACTCCGGGCAACATTACACCAACTTAAAAATGGCGGATGTAGGTACCTTAGCCCCAACCGATGACCCCACTTTATTTGATACTCCACATCTAAACGATATTTATTCCTCATCACCCTATTTACACGATGGGCGTGCTAAAACTTTGGAAGAAATATGGACGGTTTACAGTACTAAAGACCAGCACGGACGTGTAAATGATTTAACTAAAATTCAGCTAAATGATTTAATGGATTATTTAAAAGCACTCAGAGGCCCAGGATACGATAAAAAGCCCTCAAATAGTTTATTTTTTAAATCTAAAAAAAACAAAAATGATGATAACCTTAGCGCGAAAAAATATTAAAATTATTGTGATTGCCATCTTGAGCATTAGTTCCTTGGGATTTCTTTTAAATAACACGAATTTATCTGTTCTCAATCCGCTATCAAAAGCCGAACACGCCCCTATTGAGGCTTCTTTTGTTACTTCAAAAAAAGGGGGCATAACACCCAATTCTAAACTTGAGTCAACTAAAATGCCAATCTATGGCAATTGGCGATCTTTTACTTTAAAAGACGGATTGCCTAGCGACAAAGCTTATAGTGTTCGTATTGCAGACAACCGCGTTTTGGTTGGAACGCACCAGGGGCTTGCCGTTTACGAAAATGGAAAATGGAAAACCTACACCACAAAAGACGGTTTGGCTCACAACGGAATTTTGTCTATCGATGTAAGTCAGCTAACAGGTGATATTTGGATAGGAACTATGGGAGGCTTAACGCGTTGGTCTGCTGGCAAATTTGAGAATTTTACCCAATTAAACAGCGGATTGCCAAATGATATTATTTATGGCGTTTTGTGCGATGGCAAAGATTTGTGGGTTGCCACAGCTGGTGGAGCTGGACACTTCGATACATTTGCAAAAACTTGGGAAATTTTTACCGAAAAAAATGCGCCAATGCACGAACCTTGGACCTATGGGGTTTCTGAAGGTGATGGGAAAATTTTTATAGCAGCTTGGGGTGGTGGCGTAATTGAATACACCAAAAAAACTAAAAAATTTAGAGATTATACCGACCCCGATAATAAAATGGAAATTGACTTGCTACCAGACGATGGCATAGTTCACAATGTAACAACCGGCACTTCGTGGGCTAATGGGTTTTTATGGGTTTCTTCCTATTTTGGACTTAGTCGATATGACGGCGTTCACTGGAAAGGTTATTTTGACCACGACAGTGGTTTAACTAGTAATTTTATAAATTTTATCAGAGCGATAGGACCCATTGCTTATGTTTGTACCGACAAAGGATTGAGCACTACCGATGGAAAAAATTGGGTAACTTATACAAAAAATGATAATAACATTAATGGTAAAGTAACCATCACGAAAGAAAACAAAAAAACGACTTCAATATCAGCACCTTCAATTTCTAACAATTTTGTTTTAAGTGTTGATGTAAAAGATGGCGTGATATGGATTGCCACTTCTAAAGGACTTAGTCGCGGTGAATTGCTTAACAAATAACAAAATCAAATAACAATTATGGATTTTATAACAAACAAAAAAGATAGGCATAAATTATTGATTGACCTTTCAAAACTTACTGAAGGAGAACAAAACGAAATGAAAAAATTGGGAATTTTATCCGATAACCATAAAATTACCAAATCTGTTTATCCCCCCTTGCACCCAGAGCGCCCTCCTATCGAAAAACACGCCGTTTCTGCTCCTCATATTATTAATGAAGCTTTTAACTATCAAAAACCATCTTCTTTTTCAAGAGCCTTACGACTAGACTTAGGGGGCTATAAAATCTTGTTGATTTCGGGCACGGCCAGTGTAAACGAAGAAGGAAAACCAGAGCATATCGGCGATTTTAAAGCGCAACTTTGGCGAACTTATCGCAACATTACCAATTTGCTAGCTGCCGAAGACATGACATGGCACGACGTAGTGAGAACCACAAATTACCTCAGAGATATTGAGCGTGATTATGCCGAATTCAATAAAATTCGCACGACGTTTTACCAATGGTTAAATCTAGACCCGTTGCCCGCCGCCACCGGAATTCAGGTACGACTCTGTTGGGAAACACTTTTGGTTGAAATCGAAGTGTATGCCCTATGTAAATCAAACTAAAAAATGAAAAAATGAAAAAAATTAATTGGTTTTTACCAACGCTTGTTCTTATTATTTCTTGTTCTATATATGATGTAAAAGGACAAGAAAAAAAATTGATGTACGGCAATACACCCGTTGAAATTTTTCCCTATAACAACTTTCAAAAAGCGTATAAATACTTTTATATTGAACCTAAGAAATTTTATGGACCAGGTCGCGAAAAATCCGCTTCTAAAAATCTTAAGGAAGTGCGAATCGGCTTTTTGGGTCCACTGGAGGGCTCTAATATTATGCCGCTCGGCAAACAAATGCTACAGGGTGCAAACCTAGCAATTGAAGAAGCAAATGCAAGAGGAGGCTATCTAGAAATGCCTTTTAAACTGATGATTCACAATGATGTTGGACTTTGGGGTGCCGCCGCTAACGAGGTTGTAAAAATGGATGAAGAAGGCGTTTGGGCTTGGTTAGGGTCTATCGATGGCAATGTTTCTCATGTGGCTTTACGAATGGATTTAAAATTAGAAATTCCAATCGTAAATACAGGCGATTCAGACCCGACCTTTACCGAGTGTGGCATACCATGGCTCATACGCGTCATTAGTGATGACCGACAAAGTAATTACGCCTTAATCAATCAAATCTACAATAAAGATAAGCATAGCCGTGTAGCGGTATTGCGAACCAGCAACCGATACGGAAGAGTGGGAATTACAAACTTTACAGATACCGCCGTTAGAATTGGGCATCCAATTATTATTGAAGAGCGGTTTGACGATGGCGATACCAATTTTAATACGCAGCTTGAACGTGTGAAAAAATTAAATCCCGATGCCATCCTTATTTGGGCAAATGCCAAAGAATCGGCTCTAATTATAAAACAAATACGGGAGATGGACATGAAACAAGCCATATATGGCTCTGACAGAATGGTTTCTTCCGAATTTTTAAATATCGCCGGTAAAGTTGCCGAGGGTATTATCACCACAAGTCCCTATAACCCTCAAGCTAATAACTCACAATTATTATCATTTCAAAACAATTTTTTTAAGCGATTTGGGGTAAAGCCTGATGTTTTTGCCGCCCATGCTTACGACGGTATGAATCTCATTATTAAAGCCATTAAAAAAGTTGGCCTCAATCGCGCCCTTATCAGAGATGTGCTTACCGATTTAAAAACTTTTCAAGGTTATCAAGGCGTTACGGGCAAAATTATTTTGGATGAAAGCTGGAATGACATTGGAGATATTTTTATTGCCGAAGTGCAAAACGGTCAATTTAAATTTTCGGTGAGTCCGCCAATTGTGATAAAAAAACATTAATTAAAATAACCCTTAAAATTGAAATCATTTAATATTATAAATTTAACTATCATATTGCTTGCGCTATTGATTTTTATTGCGCCAAATGCACGCGCAGTGCAAAACCAGAAACCTTCCGACGAGGTCATTAAAATAGGTCTTTTAATTCCTGATGACAAATTAGTCGAAGCTAGGTTTGGGGCCGAAATGGCAATCGACAATGCAAATAAATTTGGAGGTGTTAATGGTCATAAAATTCAATTGGTAACGCGTTCAATGGCGGGCGTTTGGGGAACGGGCTCCAAACAAGCGGTCGACCTGATTTTTAATGACAATGTATGGGCTATTTTAGGTTCAATAGATGGTAGAAACGCACACCTAGTTGAACAGGCAACCACCAAAACACGCGTCGTCTTTTTATCTGCTTGGGCGAGTGATCCAACGCTGTCGGAAGCATTTGTGCCATGGTTTTTTAACCTTGTGCCAAATGATAACCAACAAGCTGCCAGTTTGATTGACGAAATATACAACCAGCGAAAAATTTCAAAATTAGCGATAATCTCTGAAAGAGATTATGATTCTGAAATGGCCGCAAAAAAATTTGTTACGATTCAAAAAACAACAGCTAAAACAGAACCTTTGCACCTGTTTTATAAATCGGATGATAAGGATTTTAGCAAGCAGTTAAATCGGCTAAATAATTCTAAAATTGAAGGCATTGTGCTTTTTGCGCAACCACAAAATTCTGCCAAAATTATCAAACAAATCCAACAAATATCCAAGGCTATTCCAGTATTTGGGACTTTATCGCTTATGGGCGAAGTTGAATTTAAATCGGTCAATATCGCCAATTACGAAAATGTTATCCTTATAAATTCAGAAAATCTATTTGGCTCAAAAGGCGCCGATTTTAAAAAAGCGTTTCAAAATAAATTCAAAAAATTGCCTGGCGCTGTTGCAGCCTATGCTTTTGACGGGATGAACCTCATTATTGAAGCCATCAGAATTTCAGGGCGCGATAGCGAAAAATTTCTAAAAACTTTGTCAGCTATTCATTATAATGGTGTTACGGGAGCTATTCAATTCGATGCAAAAGGAAACCGTTTGGGCAAGGTTGGATTGATGCAAATCAAAAATGGGATTCCGCTTGCACTCGATAAACAAGTAACCATTATTGAATATTAAATTCGCTAATTTTGGTATGATGAGAAACAGGTATCTATTCTATATAACAGCATTGTTTGCACTCAGTTTTTTTAGTTGTAAAGAATCTGAAAAAGAGCACAACCAAAAAGCGGTTGACTTGATAAGTGTACAAACCTTGGGTTTAGGCTATTTGGAAGAATTTAAACTGCCAGAAGCTGAACATGAATTTTTAAAATTTATTGAATTAGCCCCTCAAGATAAAATAGGTTATGCAAATTTGGGCTTGACCTATTTGAGAATGGGCAACTATCCCGAAGCCAAAAAACAGCTTTTTAAAGCTATAAAAATTGATTCCAAAGATGCAGATATCAGATTGTTATTGGCGACGGTTTACCAAATAGACGACAAACGTGAACAGGCTATTGCCGAGTTAAAAAAGGCGACTGCCTTTGCTCCCAACCACATTAAAATACTTTATGCACTTTCTGAATTATTTGCATCTCAAAATGATATATCATCCCAAAAACAACATGAAAAATACCTCCTTCAACTCGTTGAAAAAGCACCCGGAAATTTAGTTTCCCACCTTAATTTAACCGAAATCTATATCCGCAAAAGCGAATACGATAAAGCGACAGAACAGTTAGAAATCATTCACAAACAATTTCCGGAGTTTCCTAAAGAAGCGGCCGAATACTTTGATAAAACAACTGTTCTATTGAAAAAAAAGGATGCTGAAAAAGCGGTGATACCCTTTACGATTTTCAATAATTACCTAAAAGTTACCGCGCCCTATCAGGCTAGTATTTTTGATTTGAAAGGTCCGGGAGGCTCGCTAATCGGTTTTCCTATTATTACTTACAACACACAAACTACCTCACGAATCGATGGAAACGAATCCATTTTAGATGTCCTTAAATTTACCAATATTACCGCTTCTGCGGGTCTGGATGTTATTCCAACTTTTGCTGAGGATGAAAATACCGAATCCAAAAATTTTACCCATCTAGTTACTGCCGATTATGACGGCTCCGGAAATACCGATCTTTATGTCACCAACTTCGATTCAAAATCAAACGTTTACAAACACTATCTTTTTAAGAATGATATGGTTAAATTTAAAGACGTTTCAAATGAAGCTGGCCTCAAACATTCTGGAGAAGAAACCTCTGCTACTTTTGCCGATTATGACAACGATGGGTTTTTAGATTTATATATTGTTAAAAATGGTGGAGATATTTTATATAAAAATAACGGAAACGGGCGCTTTGAAGTTGCAAAAAGTAGCGCCAATATTGGAAGTAAGAATGGCGCTAACAAGGCTTTATTTGTAGATTTAGATCACGATGGCGACCTCGATTTATTTGAGGCAAAATCGGGTTCAAATTTGGTTTTTCGCAATAATGGTGACGGCAGCTTTAAGGAACAAGCAGCCATAATGGGACTTTCTGGAGATGGTGGAAATGCCAAAGATGCCTCTTTTGGCGATTTTGACGACGATGGCGACATCGACCTTTTTGTAGTAAACGAAAATACAGGCAATCGCTTATATTCCAATCAACGGCAAGGCATTTTTAAAGACCTAACCGAAGCGAGCGGACTTAAAAGTAAAACGGGGTCAAGCACCGTATCTGTTGGTGATTTTAACAACGACGGATTTTTAGACCTATTTTTAACATCGCTTAACAACGGAAATAATGAATTGTATCAAAACATCGGCAATGGTCATTTCAAAATAGCAAAAAATTCACAAAAAATGTTTGCTTCACTCCAACAAATCAAAGTTTATGACACACAATTTTTTGACTTTGACAATGATGGGTTTCTCGATATTATTGCGGTTGGAGCACCAAAACAAAAAAATAGTCGCGGTATTTTTCTATACCATAATAATCAAAAAGGCTCTTTTACTGATGTTTCTAAATTGTTGCCCGAAAAACCAAAATTAGGTAGGCAAATTGCCTTATTTGATTATAATGACGATGGTGATCTTGACCTGATTATTGCCGGTTTAAATGGTGGCTTAAGCTTGTTGCGAAATGACGGGGGAAGCTTGAATCATTATGTAAAAATGAAATTGGTGGGATTGAGGGCAGGAAGCTCTAAGAATAATTATTTTGGAATTGGGGCAAAAGTAGAAATGCGGGCAGGTAACCTATACCAAACTATGGTGGTTAACAATCCGACGATTCATTTCGGCTTGGGAAACCACGCTAAAGCAGATGTTATTAGAATAACCTGGACTAATGGCGTTCCTCAAAATATTTTTCTTCCAGAAGCCGACCAGGCACTTATTGAAGCACAAACACTCAAAGGCTCTTGTCCGTTTTTATATACGTGGAACGGTGAAAAATATGTATTTGCCAAAGATATTATTTGGCGGAGCGCCTTGGGCATGCCTCTTGGCATTATGGGAGGCAAATCAATGCACGCTTTTCCAGATGCGTCAGACGATTATATTAAAATAGCCGGCGAACAGTTAAAGCCTAAAAATGGTGAATACGCCATTCAGATAACATCAGAACTATGGGAAACAATTTATATTGATAAAATACAATTGGTGGCGGTTGACCACCCCGATTCTATCGATGTTTTTGTTCCGGAACAGTTCTCCCCTCCTCCTTTTCCAGGGATGGAAATTTACCAAGTTAAGAAAAAGTTTAAGCCTTTTGCTGCCACCGATACACATGGAAATAACGTACTTCCTTTTATCCTTGAAAAAGACGATAAATATTTATCCGATTTTAAACCGGGAAAATATCAAGGCACTACCGAAACTCATGATTTAATTCTAAATCCCGGAGCCATCGGCCAAAACAAAAATTTATTCATTTTTTTGAACGGCTGGATATTTCCTACCGATGCCAGTATCAATCTAGCCCTTTCGCAATCAGACAATTTCAAACTGATTCGCCCATCAATTCAAGTCATCAATAAAAAAGGAGAATGGGAAACTGTAATAGAAAACCTTGGCTTCCCAATGGGAAAAGATAAAACAGTCATCGCCAATCTTTCGGGAAAATTCCTTTCAAACGACCACCGAATTAGGATTCAAACCAATATGGAGATTTATTGGGATGAAATATTTTTTTCAGAAGATTATTCAAAATCATCGCTAATTATAACAGTTTTAAACCCTACCTCCGCCAACATTCACTACCGCGGTTTTTCGAGTACTTATAAAAAAGGTGGGCGCTACGGCCCGCATTGGTTCGACTACTACCACGTTGAAAAAAATACAAAATGGCGCGATTTAACAGGCAATTATACCCGTTATGGCGATGTGTTACCACTGCTGATGGTCTCTGATAATCAATATATCATCTCTAATGCTGGCGATGAGACCTCCATTAAGTTTAATGCCAAAATATTGCCGGAGTTACAGAAGGGCTGGAAAAGAGATTTTCTTATTCACAGTATTGGCTGGGTAAAAGATGGCGATATAAACACGGCGCTCGGCAGCACGGTATTGCCACTTCCTTTTCACGGGATGTCAAGCTATCCTCCTTCTGAAAAGGATTTTTATCCGAAAGCTGAACTCCAAAAATACAATCAAAAATACAATACAAGAACGGTAAGCCCAAACGATTATCGCCTTGCAATTAAAAACAAATATTAATGATGAGCATAAAATTAAATAGGTTTTGCAATTTTTTGTTTTTAATAAGTGTGCCGATTTTATTGTCAGCTCAAAATAAAAGCATCCTATTTACTGATATTACTGTTAAATCTGGCATTGATTTCAAATACACTATTGGCGATTTTTCCTATAAAAATATTTTGGAGAGTAGCGGCTCGGGAATTACAGTGTTTGATTACAACAACGATGGGTTTATGGACCTATATTTTATGAACGGAAAATATTTAGAAGGAATCTCAGATTCAGATGGGATTGTATTCAAGAATTCCCATAATGAACTTTATAAAAACAACCTAAATGGCACTTTTACAAAGGTTACCGAAAAGGCCGGTGTGGCAGGAAATAACTGGAGTATGGCAGCCAGCGCTATTGATCTTGACTATGATGGACATCAGGATTTATATGTTTTGAATTTTGGCCAAAATGTTTTTTATCATAACAATGGCAACGGTACTTTTAGTGATATTACAGCTTCTTTGGGTTTAGGTGGTCCCGAAAAATTAAACCAATTTACCAAATGGAGTATCGGCGCTACCTTTTGGGATTACAACAACGACGGGAATCTCGATGTCATGGTCGGCAATTTTATGGCCTTTGACCCCGCTTATTTTTCACCCGCAACCCCCAACTTAATGCCGAGTCCAGCCGAATATAATGGACAGCCTTCAATGCTTTATGAACAAAAGTCAGATGGAAAATTTATTGATGTTAGCAAAAAAAATAAACTGTTTTATCCAGATTCAAGGTGTATGGGTTTAACCGTTTTTGATTATGATGATGATGGTGATTTGGATATTTTTCAGGCCAACGACCATCAACTCAATTTCCTTTTCAAAAATAACAACTTAAAATTTGAGGAAGTTGCTGCCGGAAGTGGCGTAGCGGCAAACAATAATGGGATAGGCACCGGTTCTATGCACGGAACTATTGGCGATATTGACGGCGACGGATTGGTGGATATTTTGGTTTCCGACCTTAACCACGGCGCACTGTACCACAATGTTGGCAATGGCGTTTTTGTTGATATTACAGCAGCAAGTGGCATTATGGCATCTATGCTTGGAAAAGGCGGTTGGGGTGCTGCTCTTTTTGATTTTGACAATGATGGGGACCTTGATATTGTTGCCGCAAACGGAACTGCAGAGGAACTTATTTTGCAATACCCTTTATTGATGGAAAATGACGGAAAGGGAAAATTTAAAAATGTTGGTATGCAACACGGCGCCTATTTTTCGACCAAACGCTCAGGACGGGGTTTGGCGGTGGTCGATTTTGACAATAATGGTTTTATGGATATTATCATCTCTCATGTAGATAAAATTGGGACGCCTGCAATTCTCAAAAATGAAGGCGGAAACGGAAATCATTGGCTAGGATTGATATTGAAAGGAAAGAACGGCCCAGCTTCTGCAATAGGCGCAAAAGTAACGATAACGGCCGGCGGAAAAAAGCAAGTTTTGGTCAATCAATGGGCAACAAGCTATCTTTCAAATAACGATCAACGACTACATTTTGGGTTGGGAAAACAAAAACAAATTGACCGGCTCGAAATCAACTGGTCCGACGGAAAAAAAGAAGTCTATAACAATTTGCCATCCAACCGCTATGTGACTATTTTACAAGGAACAGGCCTCGTTAAAAAATAAAAAATTTAATCATTTTATAAAACTAAAAAGATGAACAGTATGTATGTTAGCAAGGTAATAGACCTTACAAATCCAGAAAAAAATATCATTTATAATATGACCCATGAGCAGGCAGTTGAAATTGTAAAATCGGGTGATGTTGAAGCCGTTCGCAAAATTGACGGTCAGTTTGCGCTCATTGCTGTAGAAGGAAAAACTATACGGATGGCGCGCTCTATCGGCCGCCCTTTGCGCTATTTTATTGCAAAAAGAGCCGTTGGGCCACAGCTTGTAATTGCCGAACGCATCGATATTATTTATGATTATCTAAAAAATGAAGGAATGGAAGATCAGTTTCATCCCTCTTATACGCGGATGGCTCCGGCACATTATATCACCAAAATTGAGTTGTTGGGTTGCCCTGATCCAAATCCTGTTTACACGCGATTTTTTAAACCTCAACGCAATAAATTTTCGCCCAATCATCCTGAACAAATTGGTAAAGATTACATTGGTACCGTTTACAATGAAATAAAAAAATGGTTGCAATTTCGCGCTAAAACAGGTCCGATTGGCGTTACTTTTTCTGCAGGAATTGACAGTGGCTCAATTTTTTTACTCACTTATCACGCCTTAAAGGAATTGGGTGAAAGTCCATCGCGTTTAAAAACATTTACACTTTCTGTCGATGGAGATGGTGCCGATTTATTGCAAGCTAGAAAATTTCTAAAAGCCCTAGACCTCGAGTTATTTCTCGAACCTATTGAATTAAACTATTCGGCTTTAGATTGGCGGGAAGCTGTTGATGTTGTTGAAGATTATAAACCGCTCGACATCCAATCGGCAACGATGAATTTGGCGCTCCTTCGCGGCATTAGAAAGCGCTATCCCGAATGGAAATACATTATTGATGGCGATGGTGGCGATGAAAATTTAAAGGATTACCCCATCGAAGCAAACCCCGAATTGACCATTCGCAGCGTTCTCAATAATTTGATGCTGTATCACGAAGGATGGGGCGTTGAGTCCATTAAACATTCTTTAACCTATTCTGGTGGCTTGAGCCGCGGTTATATGCGCACTTTTTCACCCGCTAATTTACTTGGTTTTGAAGCGTTTAGCCCTTATACCTTGCCCAATGCTATCGAAATTTCGGAGGGAATTCCGTATATTGAGATGACCAATTGGGATCATCAAAAGTTATACGATTTAAAAGGACAAATTGTCTATGCTGGCGTAAAAGCGATAACCGGAATGAACATGCCGGTTTTTGAAAAAAGACGCTTTCAACACGGCGCGGTTTCATATAACGGTTTTAATAAGCATTTTCCTATAAAAGACATTGATTACAGAAAAGAATTTCTATCAAAATATGAGTGAACCTATTCATACGCGTATCAATAACAAATGGATTGTGGCGAACCGCGGAAAAAAAAATGTGGTCGATTCGCAAAAACCTTATGGCTGGCTGGTAGAAAAAGAACTAAATACTCATGGAGTTATTGAGGATACCGCAATTATTTTTTTGACAAACAAAACATGCCCGTTTTATTGTATCATGTGCGATTTATGGAAAAATACTACCGATAAATCCGTCCCAAAAGGCGCAATACCTAACCAAATTGAATGGGCTTTGCAACAATTGCCAAAAGTTAAACTCCTAAAATTGTATAATAGTGGAAGCTTTTTTGACAAAAAGGCGATTCCTGAGGCCGATTACCCCCGTATTGCTGATTTGCTAAAGGACTTTGAAACGGTAATTGTGGAGAGCCATCCTAAATTTATAGATGAAAAAGTGCTTCGTTTTAAAGCCCTCTTAAAACCCGAATTACAAGTGGCCATTGGTTTGGAAACAGTACAAGAAAAAATTCTCAAACAACTCAACAAACAAATGACTTTGGATAGTTTTAAAAACGCTGTTAATTACCTCACAAAAAACAACATCAAATCGCGGGCATTTATTTTGCTTAAAACACCGTATATGTCAGAATCGGAAGGCATTTATTGGGCAAAAAAATCAATCGATTTTGCATTTGCTCAAGGTGTTGAATGTTGCACGGTTATCCCGGTGCGGGCGGGCAATGGCGCCATGGATTTATTGCTGGAGCAAGGCGATTTTAGTTTGCCTAATATTCAATCTCTAGAAATGGTTTTAGAGTATGGCATTAGCCTAAATGCAGGTCGTGTTTTTGCCGATGTTTGGGACTTGAATAAGTTTTCAAACTGCAAAAAATGCTTTAAACAAAGAACCATTCGCATCAATAACTTAAACTTGACCCAAAAGCTATCGAATCGCATGATTTGCCCTTGTAATACGTACCAACTAGCAAGCTAATTAGTTAATTTATTTTTTAAAGATATAAAAAACACCCTACTAAAAACAACTAAACAATTAAAAAAGCTAATGATATTAAAAGTAATTAACGCTAAAAATTTGATGATAATTTGGAGCTTTTTTGGACTATTTTCTTGTAATTCTGAAAAAAATAAATTCAAAGATACCTTGTTTAAAAGTTTAGACAGCAGCGAAACTGGTATTGATTTTACCAATGAAGTTGTTGACTCAAAAGGTCTTAATATCTTTTCATACCGCAATTTTTACAATGGTGCTGGTGTTGGAATTGGCGATATCAACAATGATGGATTGCCTGATGTTTATATGGTTTCGAACTTGGGCGAAAACAAACTCTATTTAAATGAGGGTGACTTAAAATTTAAAGATATTTCAAGCACCTCGGACACTAAAGGAAGCCATGCTTGGTCAACCGGTGTCGTTTTTGTTGATATCAATAATGACGGTTACCTCGATATTTATGTGTGTAATGCCGGAAATGTTAAAGGCGACAATCGTAAAAATGAGTTGTTTATCAATAATAAAGATTTAACTTTTACCGAAAGTGCCGCCCAATACGGACTTGATGATGATGGTTTTACAACACAAGCTTCCTTTTTTGATTATGATGGCGACGGCGATTTAGATGCCTATATTTTAAACAACAGTTTTATACCAGTTAACAGTTTAAACAACATTAACAAGCGCGATATAAGAGATAAAAATTGGGACCTACCCGATATTTTTAAAGGTGGCGGTGATAAACTTCTAAAAAACAATAACGGAAAATTTGTTGACGTTAGTGAAGAAGCAGGAATTTATGGGAGCTTAATTGGCTTCGGATTGGGTGTGATTGTGGGTGATGTAAATAATGATTTACTACCTGATATTTATGTTTGCAACGATTTTTATGAACACGACTATTTGTATATCAATCAAGGCAATGGTACTTTTAAGGATGATATTAAAAACCAAATGGCGCATATAACAATGTCGTCAATGGGCGCCGATATGGCCGATTTTAACAATGATGGACATCAAGATCTATTTGTAGTTGATATGCTACAAGAAGAAGATCAGCGCCTAAAAGAACTAGCCGATTTCGAAAGTTACGATCTCTATAAATTAAAATTAAGTAGAGATTTCCATCATCAATACATGCAAAATACCTTACAACTCAACAATGCAAATAATACCTTTTCCGAAATTGGGTTTTATAGTAACACCGCGCAAACCGATTGGAGTTGGTCTCCACTTATTTTCGATATGGATAATGACGGCTACAAAGATTTGTTTGTAACCAATGGCTTATATCGCGATCTCACCAATCAAGATTTTTTAAATTATTTTGCCAATAGCGTCATCCAAAAAATGGCAATTACAGGCAAACGAGAAGAGATTGAGGCAATTGTGAGCAAAATGCCCAGCACTCCTATTTTAAATTACGCTTTTAAAAACAATCAAAATTTACGTTTTAACAATGAAACGATAGATTGGGGCTTCGACAAAAAAACCTTTTCAAACGGCGCTGCTTACGCCGATTTAGATAACGATGGCGATTTAGATCTAATCATCAACAATGTCAACCAAAAAGCCTTAGTTTATCAAAATTTAACCTCTCAAAAGTTAAAACATCAATATTTAAATATCAAATTAAAAGGTGACAGTCAAAATACTTTTGGCATTGCAGCGCAGGTAAAATTGTATGCTAAGGGCCAAATTTTTACACAAGAAGAAATGCCTTCTCGCGGATTTCAATCGTCTGTAGATTACAAATTGGTTTTTGGTTTAGATACGATTAAAACCATCGATTCTGTCAAAGTTTTTTGGCCTAATAAAACAATTCAAAAATTAACCAATGTTAAAACCAATCAGTCTTTAACGCTCGATATCGCTCAAGCTGATAAAATTGAAGAAATTTTAAAACCAGAGCTCGTAAAACCTTATTTTACTAAGGTAACTTCAGGTTTTAAAGCACATCTAGAAAATGAGTATTCAGACTTTGATTATGAGGCCTTAGTTCCAAAAATGCTTTCAAAAGAAGGTCCCGCCTTTGCCGTTGGAGATGTTGACGGCGATGGAATTGAAGATGTTTATATAGGTGGGGCATTTAACCAAAGTGGCATTTTATATCTGCAAAACAAATTAGGAAAATTTACACCTTCAAACTTCAGCTCCGAAGCCACTTTTGAGGATACTTGTGCTGCATTTATTGATGTTGATAATGATAAAGACAAAGATTTAGTGATTGGTTCAGGTGGCAATTTTAAAAATGCTAGAACAGGCGTTAGGGTTTATTTAAATGATGGTAAAGGCCATTTTGGCGATTATAAAATCATTGCACATACCAACACCAATATAGCAGCCTTGGCTCCTTACGACTTTGATGCTGATGGCGATACCGATTTATTTGTAGCCAGTTTAAGCGTGTTAGGCGTTTATGGATTGAATCCCGAAAATTTATTGTTAGAAAATGATGGGCACGGAAATTTTAAAAATGTTACGAATACAATTGCCCCCGAAGTTAAAAATATCGGTATGACCACTGATGCCATTTGGCAAGATATGGATAACGATGGCATTAAAGATTTAGTAGTTGTAGGCGATTGGATGTCGCCGGCAATTTTTAAAAATGACCATTCAAAACTAATTAAATTAAATAGCGAACTAGACAAAATTTCGGGGGCTTTTAATTGTGTTAAAGCCGTTGATATTGATAAAGATGGCGATACCGACCTAATTATAGGCAATAGAGGAGACAACTCTTTTTATAAAACCGACACCACCCTACCTGTAAAGATGTTTGTCAACGATTTTGATAATAATGGGACTATTGAACAAATTTTTACACGAAATGTCAACGGAAAAGATGTTCCTGTTCATTTGCTAAGAGAGCTCAGAGCGCAAATAAATACACCCTTGATTAAAAATATTACTTATACCGATTACGCTAAAATTTCAATTGACAAATTATTTCCGAAAGAGGTTTTAGAAAAATCACTCATAAAAAATATCAACAACTTTAAATCGCTTGTACTTTTAAATAACAAAGGGCATTTTAAGATAAAACCACTGCCGGCCCGCGCTCAAATGTCAACTATCAATAATATTTTAATATTCGATATCAATAAAGACGGCAATTTAGATTTGATTACTACAGGTAATAATTACAGCTATAAAACGCAATATACACGTCAGGATGCTAGTTATGGCGACGTGTTTTTTGGCGATGGCAAAGGCAATTTTGAGTGGAAATCAAACCAATCGACCGGATTTTTTGTAAAGGGCCAAATTAATGATATGGTCTTACTCAATAAAAATACGAATTCTAAATATCTTTTAATCGGTATAAACAATGATATGCCGCAACTGTTTAAATTTAATGAATAAACTCGCCTATATTTTATTTTTTTCACTGCTCTTGGCCTGTAAATCAGATCCTGAAAAAAACTTATTCAGTGAGGTTTCTAGCAATCATTCAAAAATCGATTTTATAAATGCTGTTGCAGATACCAAAACATTAAACGCCTTAGATTATATGTACTTTTATGATGGTGGTGGTGTTTCGGTTGGTGATATCAATAACGATGGCTTACCCGATATTTATTTTACTGCAAACAAAGGCGCTAATAAATTATACCTCAATAAAGGCAATTTTGTATTCGAAGATATTACCGAAAAAGCAGGCGTTTCTGGCAAGTCTGATTGGAATACCGGAACCGTTATGGTAGATATCAATGGTGATGGCTTTTTAGATATTTACGTTTGCGCCGTGGTTGGAATTTACGGATTTAAAGGTCATAATGAATTATTTATAAATAATGGCAATTCGACTTTTAGTGAAAAATCTGCCGATTATCACTTAGACTTTAAATCGCAGGCAAACAACGCCACTTTTTTTGATTACGATAAAGACGGCGATTTAGACATGTATCTACTTAATGAAGGCAAACACAGCGCCGAATCTTTCGGTCCTGCTTCAAATAGGTTAAAAATAAGTGATGCCAATGGGGGGAAATTACTCAAAAACGATAACGGAATATTTGTAAACGTAAGCCAACAAGCGGGTATTTACAGCGGTCAAAACAGTTATGGCTTGGGGGTCGCCGTTGCCGATTTTAACAACGATGGCTGGGACGACCTATACATCAGCAACGATTTTCACGAAGATGATTACTATTATATCAACAATAAAAATGGAACTTTTACCGAAGAATTAAAATCCCATTTTGGCAAGGTCAGCCGTTTTTCTATGGGCAATGATGTGGCCGATATTAATCACGATGGTTATCCCGATATCTTTACGCTAGATATGATGCCCGAAGAAGAGTCCTCTCTAAAATCCACTTTAAGTGATGGGGATATTAATTACCACAAATTGAGAAAAAATTTGGGATATTTTTCACAATTTTCACGAAATATGCTACAAATAAACCAGCGTGGCAACTACTTTACCGAAGTCGCACTCTATAGTGGCGTAGCCGCAACCGACTGGAGTTGGGCGCCTTTATTTGCCGATTTTAACCTCGATGGCGAACTAGATTTGTTCGTTACAAATGGTATTTATCGCCGATTAAACGATTTAGATTATCTTCAAGTTTTTACCGATAATGCACTTAAAAGCAACGTAAACACGTCGCGCTTATTCGATGAAAAAATACTTGAATTAATGCCCAAGGGCGCTGTTCATAATTATTTTTATAAAGGTTCAAAATCGTTAAAATTCGAAGAGAAATCAGGCATCTGGTTTCCTAAAACACCAACCGTTTCAAGTGGTGCAGCTTACGCCGATTTAGATAATGACGGCGATTTAGATTTAATTATCAATAATTTTAATAAAAAACCCACCATCTTAAAAAACAATGTAAATAAAAATACCTATCTAAAAATAAAACTTGTTACCAACACAAAAAACAAATTTGCACTGGGCACAAAACTTCTAGCTTATGATAACGCACAATTACAATTCAAACAATTATACACCACGCGTGGATTTCAATCGTCGATTGAACCCATCGTATATTTTGGTTTTGGAGGCACCAAAAAAATTGATTCCATGCGCATTATTTGGCCTGATAATACAACACAATTGCTAACCGAAGTCCCTACAAACCAAACTTTAATTATCACACCCGATAAAAGCACAAATACAATTGATTATAAGTTGCTTTTTAAACCCTCAAACCCTTGGTTTAAAACGGTCAACGATTCTAATTTTACTAGCTTAAAACACATAGAAGATTCCTTTTCGGCGTTTAGCAATAATCCACTTTTGCCTTACAATTTATCATCGCAAGGGCCAGCTTTTGCCTTTACGGATATCAAAAAAAATAATAATAAATTATTATTTTTTGGAGGTGCAAGCCACCAAAAATCACAATTGTTTAAAATGGATAGTACCGGAATTCATTTAATAAAAACAGCAGTATTTGATGACGCCGTAGATGCAGAAGATGTAGATGCCATCTTTTTTGATGCCGATAATGATGGAGATGCTGATTTATTTGTAGTTTCGGGAAGCGATGCCTTTACCTCGAATTCAAAAAATTTAAAAGACCGCCTTTATCTAAACGACGGAAAAAATAATTTTATCAAATCGGCTTTGGCCTTGCCCAAATATTTCGAAAATGGCAGTTTTGTAAGAGCAAATGACATTGATAAAGACGGCGATTTAGATTTGTTTATAGGTGGTCGTGCAATTGCTAATAAATTTGGGAAAGCTCCTAAATCTCGGTTACTTTTAAATGATGGTAAAGGTAAATTTACAATCGCTAAAAATGTATTATCCGAAAATATTGGGATGTTGACCGATGCTGTCTTTTCTGATTTTAACAACGATGGTTGGGACGATTTAATTATAACTGGAGAGTGGCTCTCCCCACAATTTTTTGAAAACCAAAAGGGAAATTTTGTGAATGTAACAAAGGCTATAGCTGATGAAAACAACAACGGACTTTGGCAAGCAATTCAACCCTTTGATATTGACGGTGATGGAGATACCGATTATTTGTTGGGTAATTGGGGTTTAAATACCAAATTTAAAGCATCCAAAAAACTGCCGCTTAAAATGTACTCAGGGAATCTTTTACAAAATGGACCTTGGGTAACTTTACTCAGTTTTGCAAAAAATGGCATCTATTACAGTATCAACAATAAAGACGAATTGCAATTGGTATTGGGTAACTATATCATTGACAAATTTAAAAGTTATCACGATTTTGCGGGTAAAGATTTTGACGAAATTATCGACAAAAAACTTCAAAAATCGGCAACTTTATATACCGTTCAAAACCTAAGTTCAGGTTACTTAGAAAACACAAATGGTCGATTTGTTTTTAAACCATTTCAAGAATCATTGCAATTAGCACCAATAACCAATTTTTTAAAAGCCGATTTTGATAGAGATACTAACGAAGAAGTATTGATGGTTGGAAATCTTTTTAATGTTCCGCCCTATAACGGCAAACTCGATGGAAATATGGGCTATCTATTGCAAAAAAATAACAAAATTAGCTTTGGGGCAAATTTGGGTTTAGCTCTAGAAAATAAGCAAATTAAAATAATGAAATTGATCAACATAAACAATAAGCGCTATTTGATAGCTGTCGTAAATAACGACAAAAATTTAGTCTATCAATTAATACAATAATCAAATTAAAAATGAAAAAAAAGGTATTAGTCTCATTTATGAGCCTTATTATTTTAAGCTTTTTATGGTTTCTTTTTATTAAGACTTATGATTATAAGATCAGTTTTTCTGTAAAAACTGCGCCAGGAACTGTATATAGTAGGATTTTCGACTTTGATCGCTGGGATATTACCAAATCCGATAAAAATATAAACATCGTCGATAAGACTGCTTTTAAAAGTGTAGATCAAGCGATAAGTTTAAGCGATTCTTCTTACTTATTTCATTGGGAAATGGTTCCGTTAAATGACAGTATTACAGAGGTTACTGTAAATATTTTGGATAAAAAAAACAGCCTTAAACAACGTTTGTTAATTCTCTTGGGGCAATCCGATTTTGCCAAAAATTCAACAAAACGCATCAAAGATTTTAAGTTGGCTTTAGAGCGACATCTCGAAACTTTTCGTATTGAGGTGGTCGGAAAATCGGAACGACCAGCCTACCAATCGATAATTTATGTTACTTTTAACAGTAATTTACCAAATAAAGCTGGAAAAATGGCTCAGAATATTTTTTACCTGACGCAGTTTATGACTTTACACGGCATTAAAAAAATAGGAAACCCGTTTATGAATATTACTAATCTAGATATCCAAACAAATACCATGCAAGCCGAATTCTGTTTTCCGGTTGAAAAATTAAAAAATTACCCCCAAGATAGTGTTGTAAAAGTGAAACAAAATATAGCGTCTCATCCGGCTTTGAAAGCTACTTTTCATGGCAATTACCGCTTTTCAGATCGCGCTTGGTTTGCCCTGATTAATTACGCTAAAATACACCAAATACCTATTATTAATAAACCTTTCGAAATCTATTTTGACGACCCTCACAATTACAGCGATGAATTAAAATGGAAGGCCGAAGTGTATTTGCCCCTTAGTAATTAATCAAAAAGATATCAAATGAAAAAAAATTATCTATTTCTTTATTTTTTTATTTCGGTCATTTTAATAACTATTAGTTGTAAAAACAAAACTGATTTATCGGTTAATGCACCCAGCCAAAATATTAAACTAAATTTGATTATATCTCCTCAAGGAAGATTTGGATATGAAGTTTTTTATAAAGATTCAAAAGTAATTGACACCTCATATTTGGGTTTCACTTTTGCTGATGCACTTCCTTTAAAAGATAATTTTAAGATTCTTAAAACAAGTGAAGTTACAGTTGATAATACTTGGCAAATGCCTTGGGGAGAACAAGATACAGTCAGAAATTATTACAGTGAATTGACTGTTAACTTACAAGAAACTAAAGCGCCAAACCGCTTACTAAATGTAGTGTTTAGGGTCTTTGATGATGGTTTAGGCTTTAGATATGAATTTCCGAAACAAGTCAATTTTACCGAAGCTCAAATTCTTGAAGAAGAAACCGAGTTTAAATTGACAAGCAATCCCAAGGTTTGGTGGATTCCAGGCGATTGGGATAGCTACGAACATTTGTATAACACGACAGAATTTTCAAAAATAAATGCAATAAGCAAACGCAATCATCCAAACTTAAATGCTAGTTATATTCCTGTAAATGCAGTAAATACACCGGTTACAATGAAAACCAACAAAGGGATTTATCTCAGTTTTCACGAAGCTGCGCTAATAGACTACGCCGGTATGACTTTAAAAGTAGATACGCTAAATCTATCGTTAAAAAGTGGTTTGGTAAGTTCAGACCTCACAGGTTATGCCGTTAAACGAAGTTTGCCTTTTACTAGCCCTTGGCGTACAATCCAAATTGCCGACAAGCCAGGAGATTTAATCAAATCTAAACTTATTTTAAACTTAAACGAACCCAATAAAATTGGTGATGTATCTTGGTTTAAACCGATGAAATATGTTGGTATTTGGTGGGAAATGCACTTGGGTAAGTCTACTTGGGATTACGAATCTACTCAAGATATGAACACCTTTGTAGGCGACAAAAATAAAAAAGGCCATCACGGAGCTACTACAGCTAATGCCAAATATTATATTGATTTTGCTGCAAAAAACAACATTCATGGTCTTTTAGTTGAAGGCTGGAATACCGGTTGGAACCATTGGATTGGTTTTGATGACCGTGAGGGGGTTTTCGATTTTATAACACCTTACCCTGATTATGATTTAAAAGAAGTTGTTCGTTATGCAAAAGAAAAAGGGGTCGAATTAATTATGCACCACGAAACTTCGGCTGCGCCACGAACCTACAACCAGCAAATGGACACCGCTTATGCCTTGATTAAATCACTCGATTTGCATGCAATTAAATCGGGTTATGTCGGTAAAATTATCCCAAAAGGCGAACATCATCACGGGCAATGGATGGTAAATCATTATAACAATGCGGTAATAAAAGCCGCTCAATACCACATTGCTGTTGATACACACGAGCCAATAAAAGATACCGGACTCCGAAGAACTTACCCTAATTGGGTCTCTCGTGAAGGCTTGCGCGGACAAGAATTTAATGCCTGGTCGGTCGAAGGTGGTAATCCACCAGAACATTTAACTATCGTTCCTTTTACAAGGATGTTATCTGGCCCGATTGATTTTACTCCCGGAATTTTTAATATCAAATTAAAACCCTTTAAACCAAATAATCAAGTAAAAACAACTATTGCTAAACAATTAGCGCTTTATGTTGTAATTTATAGTCCGATTCAAATGGCTGCCGATTTACCTGAAAATTACGAAGGAAATCCCGCTTTTCAATTTATCAGAGATGTGGGTGTTGATTGGCAAAAATCAATTGTTTTAAATGGTGAAATAGGCGATTTTATTACCATTGCGCGCGAAGAACGCAAAACAGGAAATTGGTTTTTAGGTAGCATTACCGACGAAAATAATAGAGCTATCGATGTAAAATTAGATTTTTTAGAGCCTAAAACTAAATACTTGGCTACAATTTATGAAGATGGCAAAGATGCCGATTGGTTTAAAAACCCAACTTCAATAAACATCCGTAAAGAAATGGTCGATCATAACTCCGTATTAAATTTGCATTTAGCCCCAAGTGGTGGTACAGCAATTAGTATTATAAGACAATAACTCATGAAGTTTATCAAACCTAAATTATCATTTTGGCAAATATGGAATATGAATATTGGCTTCCTAGGCATTCAATTCAGCTTTGGATTACAGCAAACGGCTGTAAATCCAATTTTTTCATTTCTTGGAGCTCATAATGATCAATTACCATTATTAAATTTAGCAGGACCAATAACAGGCCTTTTAATTCAACCACTTATTGGTGCCATATCTGATAAAACATGGTCTCCAAGATGGGGAAGACGAAAACCCTTTTTTTTAATAGGCGCTTTAATTGGAAGTTTATGTTTGTTAGCTTTCCCATATAGCCCGCAGTTATGGTTTGCGGTAGGTTTATTGTGGATTTTAGATGTAGGCAATAACACAGCTATGGAGCCATACAGAGCATTTATAGGTGATAAATTACCCGAAAATCAGCTTACTTTTGGATATCAAATGCAAAGTTTATTTGTGGGAGCCGGAATTGTACTGGCAAATTTATCAATCTTTCTTTTTCAAGATTGGTTTGGGCACTCTAAAAGCGTTACCCAAGCGGCAACTTCAATACCAACTTGGCTATATTATTCATTTTTTATTGGAGCCATTGCTTCAATCACAACAATTCTATGGTCTGTTTTAAAGACACCAGAAATACCACCATCCGATAAAGAATTAGAGGGTATTGAATTGAGCAAAAAAAGACCTTATTGGGATCGAATTTTAGAACCAATAAAAGAAATATTTGCCACTATTAGCGAAATGCCAAAATTCATGTGGCGATTAGCTGCAGTATATCTTTTTCAGTGGTATGCCCTATTTTGTTACTGGCAGTTTATTTCGCCAATGTTGGTAGAAAGTTTGGGCTTAGATAAAGGAGCTGCGCTAGGAAAAGCTGCTTTAATGAATGGGTCTTATAATTTTGCAACAATGATTTTAGCCTTAGCTCTTGTGCCATTAGCTAAGAAATTTAGCAATAAAAATATCTATGTTTTGAGTTTGTTTCTTTCTGCCATTGCATTGATTAGTTTGCCATTTATAAAAAGCAATATCTTGATATTTTTACCGATGCTTTTTCTAGGTATTGGTTGGGCTGGAATGATGGGTATTCCTTACGCCATGGTCTCAAAAATTGTGCCCCAAGGTAAAAGAGGTGTTTATATGGGAATCGTAAATATGATGATTGTCATACCAATGTTTATTCAGACAATTACTTTTGGGTTAATTATAAAGCATTTTCTAAATAACAGCGCCATAAATGCGATTATTTTTGGAGGCATTTTCTTTGCTATAGCAGCTGTTTTGGCAATGAGACTAAATGTCTTATCAGATAAACAAACAAAATTGGTTTCGTAAATTATAAATTATTTGAATACCGAAACATACATAAATGCCAAACAATTATTACTTGCCTCCAGCACCGAAAATGGTTTTTTGGCAAGCAAATCATCTATTACAAATTACAAACGTATTTGGGCTAGAGATGGCGTTATTTGTGGTTTAGCAGCTTTGCTTGACGGTGATGAAAAACTGGTAAAGACTTTTAAAAACACCTTAATTACCTTATCTAAAAACCAACATCACCTAGGTAACATTCCTTCTAATGTTTGGTTTGAATCGCATATGGCACACGTTAGTTTTGGCGGTCTTTGCGGAAGAATCGATACCATTTCTTGGTATATTATCGGCGTTTGCAATTATGTGTGGTTTACTAAAGATACCGCTTTTTTTAAAACACAAATTCCGCACATTAAAAAAGGCTTATCTTTATTAGAGGCATGGGAATTTAACAACAAAAACCTAATTTACACTCCGACTTCAGGTAATTGGGCAGACGAATATCCCATAGAAGGCTATACCTTATACGATAATTGTTTGCGCCTTTGGGCTTTACAATCTTATCAAAAATTAAAGGCCTCTAAAAAACAAAGCGATAAAATTAAAAGCATCAGACAATGTATCGAAGTTAACTTTACCCATTCAAATACTAACGAAAATTTGTATCACCCAAAGGCTTTAAACAATACCAGTCAAAAACCCTATTGGTTGGCTTCATTTTCGCCTAAAGGTTATCAAACAAAATTCGATGCCTTTGGGAACGCATTGGCTTTAATGTTGTCTTTAAAAAACGAAACAACAAACCAAAGTCTTATATATTATGCACAAGATTTATGCAATATGCTTAGTTTAGGTTTGCTACCTGCTTTTTGGCCAGTCATTACTAAAAGCGACAAAGAATGGGATTATTTAGAAGCAAATAATGCCTATGCCTTTAGAAATGCTCCTTTTGAATTCCATAACGGAGGTACTTGGGCAATTGTGAATGGTTTTTTTGGCTTGGGATTGGCACTCGCAAATAAAACGTCACAAGCCGAACAACTCTTGTTTAAAATCAATCAACTCAACAAAGAAAATCTAGAAAATCATAAAGATTGGGGTTTTTACGAAAATTTTAATACACAAACCTCTAAACCTATTGGTGTGCCATTTTGTGCCTGGAGTGCTGCCGCATCAATATTAGTAACAAAATGCTTAGAGCAAAAAACACTCTTAATCGGTTAAAATGAGCAAAAAAAATAACGATATTATTTGTGTAGGTGAGGCTCTGATTGATTTTATTGGCGATGTAGTAGCCATTAACTTGGCTCAAACAAAATCTTTTTCAAAATATGTAGGTGGATCGCCTACCAATGTCGCGAAAAATATGGCGCAATTGGGCTTTAAAACTGCTTTGGTAGCTAGCATTGGCGATGACGGATTAGGCGATTTTGTGATGAATAACATAGCTTCATACGATTTAAACACCAAATATCTTGAACGTAAAAAAGATAAGTCCACAAGCATTATTTTGGTATCGCGAACGATTGGTACGCCTGAATTTATTCCTTTCCGTCAAGCGGATAAGTTCATAGAGCTAAATCAAATTCCAACTTCACTCTTGCTAAAGTCTAAAATATTTCACACTACTTGCTTTGCTTTAAGCGAAAATCCAGCGCAAACCACCATTTTACAAAAGGCAAAAGAAGCCTTTAATAGCGGTTGTAAACTGAGTATTGACTTAAATTACGCACAAAAAATTTGGAAAGATACACAAGTGTTACCAGTATTAAAAGCCTATTGTCAATATCAACCATTGGTAAAACTTAGCGATGATGATGCTTTCAGAATTTTTAATAAAATCTTGTCAAACCAACAAATTTTCGATTATTATCATAAGCTTGGCGCAGATATTATTTGCTTGACAAAAGGAAAAGAAGGTGCTTTTATGTCGCAAAAAGGACAAGAAATAATATTTCAAGCAGCCCCAACTGATGTTGACATTGTAGATGTTACCGGAGCGGGTGATGCTTTTTGGTCCGGATTTTTAGCTGGATATCTCAGAGAATATTCACTAACAGATTGCCTTAAAGTAGCCAATAATTTAGTGTCTAAAAAAATTCAACATATTGGTGGACTGCCCAAAACATTAAAAATTGAAGATGTATTAATTTGCAATTAAATAATTAATCAATAAATATGGAGATTTTATCATTTATAAGTTTTACAGCGTTAGTAGGAATTATTGCCTGGTTAGCTACCAGAAAAACCGATGAAAACTCATCGGATGGCTATTTTTTAGGAGGGCGAAGTCTGACAGCTCCCGTTATTGCAGGTTCATTATTGTTAACCAATTTATCTACCGAACAAATTGTTGGACTCAATGGTCAGGCATATTCAGAAGGTATATTGGTGATGGCTTGGGAAACTTTTGCCGCTGTTGCTATTGTCATCACGGCTTTATTTTTATTACCGCGCTACCTAAAAGGAGGACTTACCACCGTCCCTCAGTTTTTAGAAAATCGGTATAACAAGACCACCAAAACCATTGCCTCTATTTTATTTTTATCTGGATATGCCGTAATTTTTTTGCCAATTGTATTGTATTCGGGTGCGTTGGCGCTAAACACGATGTTTGACATCCCAAATAAATTTGGAATAACTGATGGTACTGCTTTGTGGATTACAATTTGGGGAATCGGTATTGTTGGTTCTATTTATGCCATATTTGGAGGGTTAAAAGCCGTAGCTGTTTCTGATTCAATCAATGCAATCGGGTTATTTACTGGAGGTTTATTGATTCCCTTTTTTGGCTTAATGGCTATTGGGGACGGTAGCTTATTAACTGGAATCACAACGTTAATGACCACTGTTCCCGAAAAATTTAATATCGTTGGAAGTAGCACCTCCTCTATCCCAATCACTACAATTTTTACAGGAATGATGCTCGTTCAAATATTTTATTGGGGAACAAATCAGGCCATTATTCAACGGGCACTTGGCGCAAAAAACCTAAAAGAGGGTCAAAAAGGCTTACTGTTAGCCGCATTTATTAAAATTTTAACTCCAATTTTGGTGGTTTTGCCCGGCATTATTGCGTTTTATTTGTTTAAAGGGAAATTGTCAAATCCTGACCAAGCTTACCCCATGTTAGTAAGCAAGGTATTGCCTACCGCTTTTATAGGTTTTTTTGCTGCAGTTTTATTTGGCGCTATTTTGAGTTCCTTTAATTCGGCTTTAAACAGCTCGGCAACACTATTTAGTGTCGATATTTATAAATCACATTTCAATCCAGAATCGTCCGAAAAAACAGTTGTCCAAAAAGGAAAATTATTTAGCATCGCTCTAGCCCTCATCTCAATGTTAATAGCTCCTTTAATTGCCAATGCCCCACAAGGATTGTTTGGCTATTTACAAGAAATTAACGGAGCTTACAGCATCCCAATTTTGACGATTATCGTCATAGGATATCTTACCAAGCGCGTGCCTGCAGTAGCTGCCAATATTGCCATAATTTCGGGCTCAGTGTTGTATATTATCAGTCAATATATTTTAAAACCTTATGTATTTGGAGCGTCAAATTACCCACATTTTTTGAATGTAATGGCGATTTTGTTTATAATCAATATTGCAATCATGTTGATTATTGGTAAATTTTATCCACGAACGGAAGCTTTTGAACAAAAATATACTCATGAAGTTGATATCAGTCCTTGGAAATACACCAATCTATCGGGAGCAATTATTTTAATTATAGTTGTAAGCATTTATTATTATTTTTCTTAAAAGGACAAAACTCCTAATATAAAAGGCTTGAATATTACTTACTAAAAAAATTAAAACAATAAATCATTTAAGTTCGGCAACAATTATTGGTATTGACATTCAAACTTAACTATATCAAGCTTTTGCCATAGTAAAAGAGATCTTAAATGAGATTTTTGGACTTACACATGAGCGGAAATGGAATCAGCTATTTGTAAAAATACTCCAAAAAAAAAGCTATTCCTGTATTTTGAATACTAATACAAGGCGTATAGAAAATCATTGTAATAGGCATTGATGTAACAGGAATAAAAGCGCAAGATAAAGGACCCTGACTTGAGACATGACATTCGCCAAATCTTACGTTTACAATTCTTTGATAAAAATTGATGAAGTAAGCTTATAACGGTTCGTTTTTTTAAAGTGATTTTGGCATAAACCTTTGACTCCCCTTATATAGTCAATCCTTAACAATTTGATTTTTCCAATTTATTTTTAAAAATAGGA
>JAVHOP010000102.1:0-9732 GCA_036170135.1 Flavobacteriaceae bacterium
TAAATAATTAAACCACTTTCATAAATTTTTAGTTTAAGAAAGCGGTTTAAAATAACAAAAAATTAATTAGCCTTTAAAGTTTGCCAAGCCTTCTTTTAGCCAAGTTAGGTAAGCGGTAACATCGGTGTTATAGGCTCTATAAGGATTTAGGTTTTCGCCGTTATGATCGAGCAAAACATAATAAGGTTGTGCATTGGCTTTGTATTTAGTAATTTGAAAATCGCTCCATTTATTGCCAATGGTTCTAATTTTGTTACCAGTAATTTTTGAAATATATTGCTCCTCTTTTGGCAATTCTTTTTGAAAATCGACATACAGCGAAATTAAAACCACTTTATTTTTGAGCATATCTAAAACTTTTGGATCAGACCAAACGCGTTCTTCCATTTTCCGACAATTAACGCAAGCTTTTCCTGTAAAATCTAACAGCACGGGTTTCCCTACTTTGATAGCATAAGCCATGCCAGCATCGTAATCTAAAAAAACCGGAATATCGTGCGGACCAAATTCGGCACCATCGGGTAAAATCATGGCTTCGGCATCGCTTCCTGTTCTTGAATACCCAACACCATGAGGCGATTCGCTGTAAGTCATAGGAGGTGGAAAACCACTAATTAATCTTAAAGGAGCGCCCCAAAGTCCGGGAATTAAATAAATAGTAAAGCTCAAAATTACTAAGCCCAAACTCATCCTACCAACAGATAAAAAAGGCAAATCGGAATCATGAGGCAGTTTTAATTTTCCAAACATATAAAGCGCTAAAGCACCAAAAACAGCAATCCAAATCGCAATAAATGTTTCGCGTTCTAAAATATGAAGGTCTAAAACCAAATCGGCATTAGATAAAAATTTAAAAGCAAAGGCCAATTCTAGAAATCCTAAAAAGACTTTTACCGTATTTAGCCAGCCTCCCGATTTTGGCAAGGCGTTTAGCCATCCCGGAAAGGCGGCAAATAAGGTAAACGGCAAGGCAATTGCTAAAGAAAATCCAAACATGCCAACAATAGGTCCTACCTGATTTCCACCAGATGCAGCTTGAACCAATAGTGTTCCAACAATTGGACCGGTACACGAGAACGACACAATTGCCAAGGCTAATGCCATAAAAAAGATACCAATTAACCCGCCTCTATCGGCTTGTGCATCCACTTTATTTGCCCAAGAATTTGGCAACATAATTTCGAATGCTCCCAAAAAGGAAACTGCAAAAATTACTAATAACAAGAAAAACGCAAGATTAAACCAAACATTTGTTGAGAGAGCATTGAGCGCATCGGCACCAAAAATAAAGGAAACCAACCACCCCAGCGCCACATATATAATAACAATTGAAATACCGTAAATCAGTGCATTTTTAATGCCTGCTGCTTTAGTTTTACTTTGTTTTGTAAAAAAACTCACCGTCATCGGAATCATCGGGAACACACAAGGCGTTAGTAAAGCTGCAAATCCCGAAAAGAAGGCGATTAAAAAAATACTCAACAAACCTTTGTTTGATTTAGGTTCATCGGTCGGCGTTTCTATTGGTTTTTTATCAGAATTTTTCTCATTTGATGTCGCTAAATTCGCATCTTTTAAAAAAGTTCCGGCAACGCCTTTTACCGTGAATTTTAAGTTGACGTCGGTTGGGGGTAAACAATTAGAATCGTCGCAAACCATAAAGTTTACAACTTCGTTTAGCGCGATTTCTTTGTCGGTTAACAAATTGATGCGCTGTTTAAAAACAGCTTCTTTTTCAAAATATTTAATGACCATGTTAAACACTTTATCGTGCTCGGTATGCCCTTCGCCTTCTGCTGTTTTTCCGATAAGTTGAAAGGTGTTTAGCGAATCTTTAAAACTAAATGTTGTAGGAATAGGACCATCGTCGCCACCGAGAAATTGTGAATACATGTGCCAATTATCATCTATGGTGGCTTTGGCAACTAAATCGAATTGCGAATCGGATACTTTTTCGACACTGGTCGCCCACTTTACTGGACTAAAAATTTGAGCTTGTGTGCTAAAACCTATTGTGACTATTAGTATTAAAAGGATTTTTTTCATTATTGATAAGTGATTTTAGTAATTTTTTTTGTGTTTTCGGTAACTTTAAAACGATTGTCTAAACGTCGGTCTATAATCCAGATAATCTCATCATTTTGGCACAACAACCATATCTGTTCTTTTTCTAAAAGCGACATTTTTAAATCGGTAAAAAAATCGCTTAACTTTTTTTTCCCTTGCATTCCTATGGGATAAAAGTAGTCGCCTTTTTGCCATTTTCTTACGATAAGGGGTATTTTTATTTTATCGGCATCAACATAGACAATTGCTGAGTAGGTGTTTTTTAAATCCACTTTTTTTACGGATTCAAAAGTGAGTATTAATTCTGCGTTTTGTAAGCCTACTTCTAAATTGTCGATTGCAAATTGGGATGTATTTACCGTCGATAAAGGCGAAATGAGGAATAATGCTCGGTCTTTTATCAAACGATGCGTCGCGCTAAATATTTGTTTCCCCGATTGTGATGTTAATAAATTTTTAACATCATCCCAAGCCGTAAATCCGTAATCTTTAAGCAGCTCAAATAAATAGGCTTTTGGATTTGACAGCTCTAAAATTTTAGCAATATCAATGCTTACAACTTTATTTGGCAATTGCCTTAGTACCGTGTGTTTGACTTCTTCGAGACGGTCGTTTAAAATTTGTTCAAGGTCTTTTAAGTAACTCTGTGTATTGAGATAGCTTTCAATTAAATTGGGATTTAATTCTTGCAAGACTGGAATTATTTGGTGCCTAATTTTATTTCGCGTATAAGCTAAGGTGGCATTGCTTTGATCTTCGCGCCAATCGATGGCATTTTTTTGAGCATAGTTTAAAATTTCTTCCCTCGAAAGCAGCAAAAAGGGTCTGACAATTTTATCATTTTGAGGTTGAATTCCAAGTAATCCCTTAAAACCTGTCCCTCTAGTTAGGTTGTATAGTACCGTTTCTAAATTATCGTTAGCGTGATGTGCAGTAATTATATAATCGTAATTTTTTTCGGCTAGCAATTTATAAAACCATTGATATCTCAATTCTCTTGCCGCCATTTCGATAGAAATTTTGTGAAGTTTTGCGTAATTACCGGTATCAAACTCGGCAACAAAACACGGGAAGTTGTTCTTTTTTGCCCAATCTTTAACAAACTGCGCGTCTAGATCTGATTCATTTTTGCGCAGTTTAAAATTACAATGAGCGATACCAAAGTGATACTTTAATTTTTGCAATAAATTAACGGCAACCATACTATCAAGACCTCCCGAAACGGCCATCAATAATTTAGCTTCTTTTAAGAACGGGAAATTTATAGTGATGTTTGCTTCTATTCTAGTACTTATCAAATCCATTTGTTTAGACTATTTAAACAGTTCATTTAGCACAAACCCGAACGATTCATTACAAAATTAAGTTAATTGTTAACATCTAGCGCGTCTCTCAAAGCATTTCCAATCATCATAAAGGCAGTAACCAAGCTCATAATAGCAACTCCAGGAATTATTGCCAAAAAAGCTTTGCCTAAAATAATGTAATTGTAATGATCTTTTATCATACCACCCCAAGATGGTGTGGGTGGTTGTGCTCCGATTCCCAGAAAACTCAAGCCACTTTCAATTAAAATGGCGCCAGCAAAATTTACTGCCGAAATGACAATAATTGGCGCTAAAATATTGGGTAAAATATGTTTAAAAATAATGCGAAAATGTGAATATCCCAAGGCTTTAGCAGCTTCTACATATTGGTTTTGTTTTGCGCTGATAAATTGTCCTCTAACCACACGCGCCACTTCTACCCACATCGTTAAGCCAACGGCTATAAAAACTTGCCAAAAACCTTTTCCTAATGCCAAGGTAATGGCTATGACTAACAATAAGGTAGGAATGGTCCAAGTTACATTGATAAGCCACATTAAAAATGCATCGATTTTACCGCCAAAATAACCGGCAGTTGCGCCGATGCTGATACCAATAATCAGCGAAATAAAAACAGCTATAAATCCAATAAAGAACGAAATACGGGTGCCTATTAAAAGTCGGCTAAGCAAATCTCTTCCATAACGGTCGGTACCAAAAATAAAGGTTTTGGTTTTGATATAGGTTTCGGGAGATTTGTCAAACAATGAGATCTTAAAAAATTGCGTTTTATTAAGACTTTTGGGGTAATTTACCACGGTAATCCCCTCAGTTGTCAGTTGATAACTTTCTATTGGAATTTCGGTTGATGTATTAATTTTTCCAAAAAATATCTTGTCAAAAAATGATTGTGTGTTTTTGGTTCTTGAAGGAATTTGTAACATCAGTCCCTTAAAACCAGGCGATTTTGAATGAATTTCAAGATGCATTTGATTAGCATTTACGGTAGCATCTGGCGCTAAAACATAAGCAAATATTGCTATAAAACCACAGATTACAACATACCAAAAACTCAAAAGCCCCAAGTAATTTTTTTTAAACTTACTTAAGGCAATTTGCATTAGTGATTTGCTGTTTAATGTCATTTAATTTTTAACAAAATGTTCTTGGGGTTTCAATTTTAATTGCGATAAGATATTTAAGGCTTCATCTACATAGGCATCTTTAGCTAAATTTTTATGCCACTCGGTTCTTTTTTGAGCCAAGATGGAATCTTTCTCTAAATCGGCAAATTCATAAGCAGGTGATTTAAAATCGAGTTTATCTTTAAAATCATTTAACTTTTCAAACTTTTTGCTTTCTTGAATATTTTCGTCTAAATTCTTTTTAAAGTTTTTAAAATTCAGTGAAATATTTGTTGTTAGTTGTTGTTGTTTTAACCATTTGGCATTTTGATTGGCGAGATTAAAATAAGAATTATTTTGAACCCGAATCTTGCTTTGATTAACAACCTCATCAAAGTTGGCATATCCATCCCAAGGGGTATAAACAGCTGGATTAATTTTATCCCAAGCTAATGGATTTTCTTCATCGCGTTCACCAATATCCATAAAGGTATAACGGTCGGGTAAAGCTACATCTGAAGAAACCCCCTTTAATTGTGTAGAACCACCATTTACGCGATAAAACTTTTGAATGGTCATTTTTAAAGCGCCCAAATCTTCGGGATAATTGACGTAATTATTGAGAGTTAAAATATTTTGAACCGTTCCTTTTCCGAAGGTTTGTTTACTGCCAACAATTACGGCGCGGTTGTAATCTTGCATAGCGGCGGCAAAAATTTCGGAAGCTGAAGCCGATAATTCATTTACCAAAATTACCAGCGAACCTTCCCATTGAATTTTTTTGTTTTTATCTTCTTGAACAAGGGCTTTTTCATTTCGGTAGCGCACCTGAACAACGGGACCACTTTTTATAAACAATCCCGCAATATCTATGGCAGTAGATAAAGAACCTCCTCCATTATTTCTCAAATCAATTAAAATTCCGTGAACGTTTTCTTGCTTTAAATAGGCGATTTGTTTCTCCATATCAGTTGCCGAATTTCTCGAGTCTTTTTCACTAAAATCTATATAAAATTTTGGAAGTTCTATGATTCCAAATTTATCGCCATTTTTTTCGACAATAGCCGATTTTGCGAAGGTTTCTTCGAGTTCTACAACATCTCTAATAATTGAAATGACTTTAATGCTACCGTCAATTTTTTTGATGGTCAACTTTACTTCTGTTCCTTTTTTACCTTTTATTAATTCAACAGCATCATCTAATCGCATCCCAACGATATCTTTAGGCTCTTCATTGCCTTGAGCGACTTTTAAAATCATATCACCCACTTCTAGTTCTCCTTTTTTCCAGGCAGGACCTCCCGAAATAATTTCTACAATTTTTGTTAAATCGTTTTTTGATTGAAGGCGTGCGCCGATGCCTTCTAACTTTCCTGCCATAGTAATATCAAAACGCTTTTTATCTTGTGGCGCCAAATAATCGGTATGCGGATCAAACTCTAAAGTAATGGTATTTAAAAAGGTTGAAAAAGCATCTTCTTCAGTTAACTCAAACATCCTCATAAAGAATTCTTCCATGCTTTTTAATGTGGCATCTCGAGCCTCAATTTCTAAATCATCAAATGATTTTTCTTGATAATTTTTATCATTTTTTAGTTTATCTTTTTCGACTTCTAGTCGATCGTTTAAACGAGAAATCACATTTAATTTAAACTCCTTTTGCCAAGATTTGATGCGCTCGGCGTCTGTTTTAGAATAGGTTAAATCTTCATATTTAATAGAAATAGATTCTTCGATATTAAAATCGAATGGGCTTTTTAAAAGTTCTTTATAAAATCCATTAACCTCTTTTAAACGTTTTTCAAAACGGCTGTTGACCAATCTAAAAAAAGTTAAATCCTCATTGTTAATTTGATCGTCAATCGCAAATTTATATTTTGAAAATTCATCTAAATCCGATTGCATAAAATAACGCTTTCGCGGATCAAAATTTTTGATAAAATCATTGTAAATTTTTTCTGATAAAGCATCATTAAAATCTTTTGGCTGGTAATGACCTTTAGTTAAGGCAAATTTTAAAAGACTTATTAAAACTTTGTCTTTTTCGGGGTCTTGTTGCCTATTTATGGTAAAACTTATGGTAAAAGCAGCTAAAAGTACCACAACTACCAAAACGCTTATCTTTCTATAATTTTCTTTAAATTTATTCATCATCATTTTTAAAACTTGATATTCAAAAATACTACATTAATTTAATTGTTTAACTATATAAATCGCTTAAAAGCCATCTTTAAAAATACTTTTTGATTTATCCAGACCGCAAAACTACAAAACGCTTTAACACGTTTATTTACAAAATACAAGATTAACAAATTATTGGAACTAACATCGTTTACAAAATGTTAAAAATAGCGAAACTTTAATTCCTCCTTTTTGTCTAAAATAAAATTTTTTCTATTTTGCTTCGGCCTAATTTTCTAAGGTAAATCTGGTTGTTACAGAGAATAGTTAAATCTGTAGCCAAAGTTAAGCCTTGCGTTATTATCAACTTAAGTCGCAATAAGAAATAAAAAATAACCTTAGTTTTGTAACATCTATTTTATAAATTGATTTATGAAAAGCCGACCTTTAATTTTAGTTACCAATGACGATGGCATTACAGCGCCGGGAATAAGGGCTTTGATAAAAGCTATGAACGAAATTGGCGATGTGGTAGTGGTAGCGCCAGAAAGTCCACAAAGTGGTATGGGACATGCTATTACCTTAGATTCTACCCTGTATTGCATTCCTATAAATATTGATTTAGAAAATCCACAAATAGAATATAAATGTTCTGGAACACCTGCCGACTGTGTAAAATTAGCCGTAAACGAGGTTTTAAATCGCAAACCAGATTTGTGTGTTTCGGGAATCAATCACGGTTCTAACGCCTCGATAAATGTGATTTATTCTGGCACCATGAGCGCCGCAATAGAAGCCGGCATTGAAGGCATTCCTGCAATTGGGTTTTCATTATTAGACTATTCTTGGAAAGCCAATTTTAATGGACTTCACGATTATATTAAAAAAATTGCGCAAAATGTACTCGATAACGGTTTGCCCGATGGGGTTGTTCTCAATGTCAATTTTCCTAAAACTACAGATGGCGTTTTTAATGGCATTCGCATTTGTCGTCAAGCACGTGCTAATTGGAAAGAAGAATTTGACAAACGCGTCAATCCGCAGGGTAAAGAATATTATTGGTTAACAGGCGTTTTTGCCAATCTAGATTTAGGTGAAGATACCGATATTTGGGCACTCGACAATAATTACGTTTCGGTAGTACCTGTGCATTTCGACTTGACAGCACATCATTTTATTCAAAATTTAAACAACTGGGATTTATAAACTTTGAAAAAAGAAATTGGCATCGGCTTTTTAGTGGGACTCTTGGCAACTGCCAGCGGACTCTTTGTATTTGCAGAGTTTTTTGTGAGAATGGATTTTGATACTATGGCAAAATTTGTGTTTAAAGATGGTCTCTTAGGTAAAATGCTCGCCTTAGCGGCACTTCCCAATTTATTTGTGTTTTTCGTTTTCCTGAAAAAGAAACAAGAGTATCGCGCTAAAGGGGTTATTTTTGCTTGTTTTTTAGTTGCCTTTTTTGTTTTAATAGCTCAATTTTTAGAATAATGAAATATTATATCATTGCTGGCGAAGCTTCGGGAGATTTGCACGCTTCAAACTTGATGAAGGCTTTAAAACACAAAGATGCCCAAGCAAATTTTAGATTTTGGGGTGGCGATTTGATGCAAGCCGTTGGCGGCACTTTGGTAAAACACTATAAAGACCTCGCTTTTATGGGCTTTTTAGAAGTCCTATTAAATATGAGAACCATCGCCAAGAACTTAACACTTTGTAAAAAAGACCTTTTAAGATTTAAACCCGACGCACTAATTTTAGTCGATTATCCAGGTTTTAATATGCGTATAGCCGCATTCGCCAAAGCAAATCATATTAAGGTACATTATTATATTTCACCACAGATTTGGGCATGGAAAGAAAATCGTATCAAAAGCATCAAACGCTTTGTGGATGAGATGTATGTTATTTTACCTTTCGAAAAAGACTTTTACGAAACCAAACACCAATATAAAGTCCATTTTGTGGGACATCCGCTTTTAGATGCGATTGCGCTGAAAAATAAAGTTGATGAAAAACAATTTAAACTGATTCATCATTTAGACGATAAACCAATCATTGCTATTTTACCCGGAAGCCGACAACAAGAAATTAAAAAAATGTTGAAAATTATGCTTTCAGTGGCTTCTGATTTTCCAGATTATCAATTCGTAATTGCAGGCGCGCCAAGCATTGATGAGCTTTTTTACAAACCTTTTATAACTGATAAAAATATTCATTTTATCGCCAATAAAACCTACGATTTGCTCTTGGTTTCAACTGCTGCTATCGTTACTTCGGGAACTGCTACTTTAGAAACCGCTTTATTTAAAGTCCCAGAAATTGTGTGCTATAAAGGCAGTTGGGTTTCGTATCAAATTGGAAAACGCCTGATAAAGCTAGATTATATCTCTTTGGTAAATTTAATTCTAAACAAAGAAGCCGTTACTGAATTAATTCAATCTGACTTTAACACCAAAAACCTAAAACAAGAACTCTACAACATTCTTAAAACCGACAAAAGGACCCAAATCTTCGAATCATATTATGAATTGGAAGAAAAACTTGGTGGCGAAGGCGCTAGTTCTAAAACTGCCCAGCTAATTTTTGACAGTTTTTAAACACTTTTTTCAATTTTTTTTGATATTTTCCTTTTCACGCGTTTTACAAGTCAATTTTTTTTAAGAAAAATTTCGTTTTTTTTCATTTTCACGCGTTTTCAACCTCCTAAAAAAGTATATTTTTTTATAAATTTTGTGTGAAATTTAATATCAAAATTTATTAATATATTGTGCTTCTGATTTTTAACCTTTTTTAAAGCCTTAAAACTTTATGGGAAATCCCTACTTTTTGTATGGGAAAAACTTTATGGGAAATCCCTACTTTTTGTATGGGAAAATTAATTATCTGTTTTTTTATAAGGACTAATTTTACTCTTGTAAACGAGTTAAATGTTTATTTAACCCGAAAATTTAAAAAATTAATTAAAAGTATTATAAATCTAAATCATTTACTATGAAAACAATTAAACTTATTATCGTTCTTACATTACTTACCAGCTTTTTTGTGTCTTGTACCCCTCAAGATTCTATTATTGATGTCAATGGTCAAAATATTGTTAAACCTAGCGTTGC
>JAVHOP010000103.1:0-20502 GCA_036170135.1 Flavobacteriaceae bacterium
TAAGTTTACGAAATCATTTTCTAATTTTTTGCAGATGGAATTAAATATAAATAACAAAATTGTTACTGTTGATGCACCACCCGATATGCCACTTTTGTGGGTTATAAGAGATTTAATCGGTTTAACCGGCACCAAATTTGGCTGTGGCAAAGCACTTTGCGGCGCTTGCACCGTTTGGTTAAATGGTATGCCCATTCGTTCTTGTAGTACACCGGTATCATTAGCTGTTGGTAAAAATATTACCACAATCGAAAGTTTAGATCCTATTTTAGAGCATTTGCAAAAAGCTTGGCAAGAGCTAAATGTTCCGCAATGCGGTTACTGCCAACCTGGACAATTGATGAGTGCAGCTGCTCTTTTAAAAGAAAATTCCAATCCAAATGACGAAGAAATTAACAATGCTATGAGCGGTAATATTTGTCGCTGTGGCACGTATCTCCGAATTAAACAAGCCATTCATTTGGCAGCAACCTATCAAACCGAGAACCCATGATAAATATACAAAACGTCAGCCGCAGGAGTTTTTTAAAAAGTTTTGGCTTAGCTTCAGGTGGTTTGGTCTTAGCTTGCAGCCAGCCCACAAAATCATTAGCAAAAGAGTTGTTAATAGATGCCAAAATTTTTCAACCCAACTTATTTATCCAAATCAAATCAAACGGCGATTTAATTCTCCTTGCAGCACGTTCCGAAATGGGGCAGGGTGTGCGCACTTCGCTAACTTCGGTCATAGCAGATGAAATGGAAGCCGATTGGAACCGCGTAACCATTCAACAAGCCACTGGCGATATTAAATTTGGAAATCAAAATACCGATGGCTCTAGAAGCATTAGAACATTTATTGACCCGATGCGCAAAATGGGAGCAACCGCTAAAGCGATGTTGATAACTGCCGCTGCAAAAATGTGGAAAGTTCCAGAATCAGAATGTCAAGCAGAAAATCATGTTGTGTTGCATCCGTCAAGTGGAAAAAAATTGGCTTATGGCGATTTGGTTGCCAAAGCGGCTTTGCTGGATGTTCCTGAAAACGTAACTTTAAAAAACCCAAAAGATTTTAAATATATTGGCAAAACCTTGCCAAGTGTTGATGTTTTAGATTATGTAACTGGTAAAGCCAAATTTGGTATCGATATCCGATTGCCACAAATGAAATTTGCTGCCATTGCTCGTTGCCCGGTAACTTTTGGAACTGTTAAAAGTTTTAAATCGGATAAAGCGATGGCCATTCCCGGTGTACTTCAGGTTTTTGAAATTCCAAAAATCGATCGTCCTTTTGGACCTTTAGGTGGTGTTGCCGTTGTTGCAACCAATACTTGGGCGGCTTTTAAAGGCAAGGAAGCTTTAGAAATTGAGTGGAATTTTGGAGCTAACAAAAACTATAATAGTGATGCTTACATGAAAACCATCACGGAGCATTCGCTTCAAGATGCGGTGGTTGTATTTAATCAAGGTAACGTTAGCAACGCGTTTGCTAAAGCAGATAAATTAATTGAGGCGACATACCAATTACCCCATTTAACCCATGCACCAATGGAAGTCCCCAATGCAACAGCGCATTTTAAAGGAACTTCTTGTGAGGTGTTTGCACCTGTTCAAGATCCGCAAACAACCCGAACTGAAGTGGCTGTTTATCTGGGATTAAAGGAAGAACAAGTCACCGTAAATATCACATTTCTAGGTGGTGGATTCGGACGGAAATCTAAACCCGATTTTGTAGTTGAAGCAGCTATGATTTCTAAAATAATCAATGGAGCTGTTCAAGTAGTTTGGACTCGTGAAGATGATATTCAACACAGTTATTACCATTCTGTTAGTTCACAATATCTAAAGGGATGTATTAATTTAAACGGACAAGTAACGGGCTGGTTGCAACGTTCTACATTTCCATCAATTGCATCTACTTTTGTCAAAGGAAAAGATTACGGAATGTCTGGAGAGTTTGATATGGGTTTAATCAATACACCTTATAAAATAGATAATTTTCGTTGCGAAAATGGTCAAGCCAATGCACAGGTTCGTATTGGTTGGTTGCGCTCGGTTAGTAATATTTATCATGCATTTTCAAGAAATGTCTTTACAGATGAATTAGCTGCTGCGGCAAAAATAGACCCCTTAAAATTCTATCTTAATTTAATTGGGGATGATCGGGTTATTCCATCAAATTCCGATTTTAAAATTGACACCAAACGGTTAAAAAATGTGCTCAATATCGCAGCTAAAAATGCCGGTTGGGGAAAACCCTTACCTAAAGGTCACGGTTTAGGATTAGCGGTACATTACAGTTTCTACACCTATGTAGCATCAGTTATAGAAGTTTCTGTCATCGAAGGAAAATTGAAAGTTTTGAACATTTATACCGCTTTAGATTGCGGTCGAGTGGTAAATCGCGATACGGTTCTCTCACAATTTCAAGGTGCTGCCGTTTTTGGCTTATCATTGAGTTTTTACGGAAAAATTACTGCAAAAAACGGCGCTATCGAACAACATAATTTTGATGATTATCGCATGGTACGTATGCCCGAAGTGCCTCATATAAATATCGAAATTGTAGAGAGCACTGAAACAGCAACAGGAGTGGGAGAGCCTGGTGTACCGGTAATTGCACCAGCTTTAATAAATGCCATTTATCAGGCAACCGGAAAACGTTATCGCAGTTTGCCATTATCGGATTTTGATTTGGTTTAAAGTGAGATGATTAAACATAATTTTGTTGCCGTAATTCTTGCCGGAGGAAAATCGGAGCGGATGGGGCAACCCAAAGGACTGCTTGATTTTTACGGAAAACCTTGGCTTTTTGAGCAATTGAATCGTTTAAAATCTGCTGGAATTACAAGGGTTTTAATAGGCTTAGGATTTGATTCTGAGCTTTATTTTAAAGCGATTCCGTTTTTAAAAGAAGCTCAAAATCAGACAATCAATTGGGTAAGTCTGCAAATTAAAACAGTAGTCAATTCATCACCCGAATTAGGCTCTTTTTCGACTTTAAAAAACGTATTAAAAATCATTGATATCACAAACAATATTTTAGTAATTCCGATTGATGTTCCACTTATAAATAGCAAATCATTAGAAAGTTTCATGCGTCAAAAAGAAGATGTCGTCAAACCGCAATTTCAAGGTAAAAGCGGACATCCAATCTTATTAAAAAGTAAAGTCTTAACCGATTTATTAAACTTGCCAGATACCGCTCGTCTTGACGATTTTATCGCATCTAATCCACAATATTCTTTAAAATTATGGAATTGTAAGGATGAACAAATATTGCTAAACATCAATACGCCTAAAGTTTGGGAGGACTTTAAAATAAGGTTTGACAAAACACTTTAAAATAATTTATTGATTAACCGATTGCGCCACAATCCAAGCGCCAGTCCAAGCATTTTGAAAATTAAATCCTCCAGTTACAGCGTCAATATTTAGTACCTCGCCAGCAAAAAACAGGTTTTTATGCAGTTTGCTTTCAAATCGTTTAAAGTTAATTTCTTTTAAATCAACACCGCCGGCAGTAACAAACTCTTCTTTAAAAGTACTTTTTCCGTTGACTTTAAATCGGCATTCAGTTAACTGTTTAACAAGATTTTGTAATTGTCTGAAGCTAATTTGCGCCCAGGTTAAATCTCTAGAAATTTCGGCAGCTAAAACCAGCCGTTCCCATAGACGTTTTGGAATCGCTTCAAAAGGGCTGTGCAATAAAATGTGTTTTTTTAAATTAGTTGATTTTATTTTATGCAACAAGGCCAAAACCGTTTCGGGTTTTTTATACAGCCAATTGATGTCAATCTCAAATTGATAATCTTTTTGATATAATGTTATGGCTCCCCAAGCAGATAGTTTTAAAATACCTGGCCCACTTAATCCCCAATGTGTAAGTAAAATAGGTCCTTGTGCTTCTAATTTTGTATTTAAAATACGAACGTTGGCATAAGGAATTGAAATGCCGAGCAAATCTTTAAGTCGATCATCTTTAATATTAAACGTAAACAAAGAAGGTACAGGTTCAATAATATGATGCCCCAAACTTTTTATTATTCGAAACATTTTTGAAGCACTTCCAGTTGCAATCAGTACATAATCGGCTATAAATGTTTTTGTTGGTGTGATAATTTCAAAGCGTTCTCCTTCCTTTTTAACAGTGTTAACGCGATGATTTTTCAAAACTTTCACGCCTAACATATCGGCTTGAGCGCAAAAACAATCGATGATGGTTTGTGACTGATTTGATTGTGGAAACACGCGATTATCGCTTTCAATTTTTAGGGGGACTCCCAGATTTTCGAACCACTGCATGGTATCACCCGTCATAAATTGATGAAAAGGACCTAATAATTCCTTTTGACCTCTTGGATAATAAGTTACCAGTTCTTTGGGTTCAAAACAAGCATGGGTAACATTACAACGTCCGCCACCAGAGACTTTGACCTTTTGTAAAATTTGACTTGAAGCTTCTAAAATCAGCACTTCTAAATTAGGATAATTTTGGGCAGCATTGATAGCCGTAAAATATCCAGCTGCACCTCCTCCAATAATAATAAACCGCTTCATGAGTCGCTAGTTTGTATCGTGCTATTTTACAGGAATTAAAGCCAAATTAACATTCTTGATTTCAGAATTTAAAAGAATTAAATTTTGATGACAAGTTTCTAAATCTGATAAAAATTTAGTAGCAGCCTCACCAAACTGGCTTTTTAAATCGGTAAATAATTGGTTATAATAGTTAATACCTTCGGTTAAATTTTCGGCAAAAGTCAATAAATATTTTTCTTGTTTGGCATTCATTTCAGACTTGGTCTCTTCTAATTTGTCTTTCAAAAAATCAATATAAATATTGATTTCATTGATAAACATATTGGGTCTGTCGGTTCTGGTTATAACATTTGTCCTGCCATAAATATGATCTACCAATTTTTTTAAAGTCATCCTTTTAGAAAAGTAAGCCATATTCGGTCCTGGACAAACCGATACGCCCGCTCCTTCTACTTTGGTATCTAAACCATTAACCAGAAGGGCAGAAGTTCCCAATCCTACACAAGTACAAGTTTTTTCAATGATAGCATTATAAAATTTTTGATATGTTTCTGGATTAAGATGTTTATCGTCTAATTCTTTTAATTTCAAATTTTGATATTGCCTTGAAGCCAAACAGATACTCTTTTCTGTAAACTCTTTGGTTAATTGAGCATAATGTCTCGGACAAGCACTTCCAGGTTTTCCTTTTTCAATATTTGCCATACGCTCTGCATCTTTGGTATTGCCTCGTAAACTATTAAATGGAATACCCAAAGGCGAAATACCACTTAAATACAAATCATCTTCTTTTGCGTCTTCTAACTGTTTTAAAGTATATTCATCAACATTGGTTGCTTCTGGAACCAATAAAAATGGGGTACCCCATCCAACCGAATCAACCTGATAGTGGTCTAATAAAAATTGATGTTCGGCTGCGGTACCAACTCCACCTTGTGCCGAAATTTTAATCGGTAAAACCTGAGTAGGTAAAACTCGATTTTTAGCGGCAAGCGCCTGCGATAAAATTTCAAAAATAGATTCGGATAATTCAGTACGTTTGGTTTTAAATTCATTTAAAATGGGCCCCATTAAATAGCCGTCGGTTGCAAACGCATGACCGCCGCAATTTAAGCCTGATTCTATGCGATATTCCGAAATCCAAATCCCTTTTTTAGCCAAGAATTTACCCTGAATTAAAGCCGAGCGATAATCGCTTACCTTTAAAACAATTTTCTTTTTGATATAGCCATCAGCATTGGGATAGAAATCTTCAAATTCCTCAATATAAGCATATAATCTCGGATTCATACCCGCCGATAAAATAACCGATGATTCTAAATCGCTTTCGGCAAAACCCCTTAATGCGGCGTGGGCATCATTATAAATTGAGGGTAACAATTCGCCTTTAAGGTAATTTTCTTTATCGACTTTAGTCATAATATTGACGTCAATTCTACCCATTGTCAGCTTATCTTTTACCCAATTTTTAACATCTTCAATATTAAAATGATTGGCAGTAAGATCTTTAAACTCTTGTTTTATAGTTAAACCATCGGGAAGTAAATTGAAATAAGTTTTGAGTTCATCAATTTTTCCGTGAGAAATATTTTTTAGTTCTTCAAATTTTTTTTCAGCTAAATCATTGATTAAATTGAGGTATGAAGTAATCCGTTTGGCTCTAAAATCGTCAATTTTATTGGTAATTTCTTGATAAGGAATTGTAAATTTCTCACAATACATCTTTCGTAATTTTTCTAAAAGGATGTCGTCTACCAGCGAAATAACCGAATCAATTCCATACTTCGAGACCTTTAAAGGTGTATCAATTGTAAATCCAATACCCATAACCGGGATATGGAATGTGTGTTTGTTAGTCATATATGTTTTTTTAGTTTAGGTCGTATTTAAGACACAAAGGTATTGTTTTTGCCACAGTTTGCTAAAAGGAATCAAATTTATTAACTTGATATTGGCAGTTATTTTAAAAAATATTTTTTAATAATAGATTTATCAATATTAAACTCAAAATTTTAAATACTTCATTTCCTTTTAAAAGAAAGGATAATCCTTATCTTTGCGCACTCAAAAAAATGTTTTTACTGATATGTCATTTGCAGAAGAAATAAAACGCCGTCGCACCTTTGGAATCATTTCGCATCCCGATGCCGGTAAAACAACTTTAACCGAAAAACTATTACTTTTTGGTGGAGCTATTCAAGAAGCAGGTGCGGTAAAGAACAATAAAATTAAAAAAGGTGCTACATCCGATTTTATGGAAATAGAGCGCCAGCGTGGTATTTCGGTAGCAACTTCGGTTTTGGCCTTTATTTACAAGGACAAAAAAATCAATATTTTAGACACACCGGGGCATAAAGATTTTGCCGAAGACACGTTTAGAACTTTAACGGCAGTTGACAGTGTAATTGTGGTTATTGATGTGGCAAAAGGGGTAGAAGAACAAACTGAAAAATTAGTTGAAGTCTGCCGTATGCGCCAAATTCCGATAATTGTTTTTATCAATAAATTAGACCGCGAAGGTAAAGATGCCTTTGATTTATTGGATGAAGTTGAACAAAAACTGGGATTACGTGTCACGCCTTTAAGTTTTCCAATCGGTTTGGGCTACGATTTTAAAGGAATTTATAATATTTGGGGTAAAAAATTGAATCTTTTCTCTGATAAATCTAAACAAAAAGTATCCGAAGGTGTTGTTTTTAATGATTTATCGAGTCCCGATTTAGAAAAAGAAATAGGTAGTAAAGCGGCAAAAACATTGAGAGAAGAATTAGAATTGGTTCGTGAAGTTTATCCTGAATTTGATAGAGCCGATTATCTTAATGGTAACTTACAGCCCGTATTTTTTGGTTCGGCTTTAAATAATTTTGGTGTTAAAGAGTTGTTAGATTGCTTTATAGATATTGCGCCATCGCCACGCCCAAAACAAGCCGATATAAGAATTGTAAATCCCGAAGAGACAACAATGACTGGATTTGTGTTTAAAATCCACGCTAATATGGATCCCAAACACCGTGATCGCCTGGCATTTATTAAAATTGTATCGGGTATTTTTAAACGCAACACCAATTATTTAAATGTAAAAATGGATAAGGTGATGAAATTTTCGAGTCCGAATGCCTTTTTTGCCGAGAAAAAAGAATTGGTGGAAGAATCTTTCCCGGGTGATATTGTCGGTTTACACGATACTGGGAATTTTAAAATAGGCGATACCTTGACCGAAGGAGAATTGTTGCAATTTAAAGGTATTCCGAATTTTTCGCCAGAGCATTTTAGATATGTCAACAATGCCGATCCGATGAAATCTAAACAATTGGCAAAAGGTTTAGACCAATTGATGGATGAAGGTGTTGCACAATTATTTACTTTAGAATTGAATGGCAGAAAAGTTATTGGAACCGTTGGTGCACTACAATATGAAGTCATTCAATACCGACTAGAGCATGAATACGGGGCGATTTGCACTTACGAAATGTTAAACGTTCATAAAGCTTGTTGGGTACAAGCATCTAATCCTAAAAACGATGAGTTTAAAGAATTTTTACGCGTAAAACAGCGATATTTGGCAAAAGACAAACACAACCAATTGGTGTTTTTAGCCGATTCTTTTTTCTCTGTTCAAATGACACAAGAAAAATATCCGTCTGTAAAACTGCATTTTACAAGCGAATTTGAATAAGTTTAAAACGCGTATTCCTCAAAAAATTTAATTATAGTTTACTTATTTTTTTATCTTTACGCTTATGAACTCAAAAACGATAGCAAACGGAATTTTAAGAGCCTTATTAATTGTGGTAGGTATTATTTCAGTACTATACTTTTTGTACTTAATTAGAGCCATCTTAGTTTACTTGGCTTTAGCGTCGGTTATTTCGTTGATTGGAAGGCGTTTGGTAAATTTTTTAAATACAAAACTCAAATTTCCAAATACCATTGCGGTCATCACAACGATGGGATTTTTTGTTGGGATATTAGCTTTGCTCATTGCTTTAATTGTCCCATTATTAATTGAACAAAGTCACAACTTATCGCGTATTAATATGGAAGATTTGCAAAAGCAACTCAGCGAGCTAGCTTCACAAATCGATTTATACTTTAACGATATGGGTATTCATGTGATGGATAAAATGAAGGAAATCAGCATATTCGAGCTTTTAAATGTGGTTTCCGTTTCAACGGTTTTTTCTTTTGTGGTAAAATTTATTGGAACCTTTTCAATTGGATTATTAGCAACCTTATTTATTTCATTTTTTATGCTAAAAGATGGCGCTATTTTAGACCAAATAATCTTTACAATTGTTCCAAACGAACAAGAAGAAAAAGCGCGAAAAAGCTGGGAAGTTATCAAAGATTTATTGTCGCGTTACTTTACAGGATTAGCCACTCAGGTAGCAATTTTATTTATACTTTACGCGATACTACTCTCCATTTTTGGTATTAAAAATTCGCTGATTATCGCCTTGCTTTGTGCCTTGTTAAATCTTATTCCTTATGTTGGTCCTCTCGTAGAACTCATTATCATAGTGTCATTTACCTTGACAAGTAAGATGACTTTAGATTTTCAAACACAAATATTACCAACTATTATTTATGTACTTATCGGATTTGTGCTCATACAATTAATAGATGCCTTTTTTAATCAACCGATGATTTATTCTAAAAGTGTTAAATCACATCCCTTAGAAATATTTTTAGCCATTTTAATTGGCGGTACTTTGTTTGGCGTTATCGGAATGGTGGTTGCCGTGCCGAGTTATACAGCTTTACGCGTGATTCTAAAAGAGTTTTTATCAGAAAATAAAATTGTAAAAACACTGACAAAAAATCTCTAAATAAGAAAATGAAAGGGACAATCATCAAAAATATAACGATTCAGGCACCAATATCTCAAGTTTGGGAAGCCTTTATAAAACCCGAATTAACCAAACAGTTTTTTTTTGATTGCGAGGTTCAATCCAATTTTAATATTGGCGATGATATCACGTTTTCTTTAAATGATATTGTTTATGTTAAAGGGAAAATAACCTATTGTATTCCCGAAAAGTTATTGGCCTATACTTGCTTTTCGCCTCAAACAGAAATGATTACTGATATGCATACCATGGTAACAATGGCTTTTGTTACCGAAGGCAAAACCACTCAATTAACCGTAACTCAGGGCAGTTTTAAAGAAGATATAGATCGGTATAACCAATCAAACCAAGGTTGGGATTATGTCCTTAACGGATTAAAAACCTTGCTCGAAACTTAATTTTATGAAGTGAACTCAGCCATCTTACAGCAACCGGCTCAAACGTTTATCAAAGAGAATTTAACAATTCCAACTTCTAAATTGGCCTTTAAAGGAAGTCCGTTTGACGGTATTTCCATACAAGAATTGGTTTCTCAAATTGAATCTAAAAAAAAGTGTGATGTTAAATTGCCGACTTGGTTTAAAACCGATGGTATTTATTATCCCAATAAACTGAATATAGAGCAAACATCATCTGAAACAACGGCAGTTTATAAAGCAAATTTGGTTTCAGGGCAAAGCCTGATTGACTTAACAGGCGGATTTGGTGTGGATAGTTTTGCGTTTTCATCTCAATTTAAGCAGGTTTTTCATTGTGAAATCAACCGAGAATTGTCTGAAATTGCCACTCATAATTTTACAATTTTAGGCGTAAACAATATCAAAACCATTGCCATTGACGGCTTAGAATATTTAAAACAAACAAATCAAATTTTCGATTGGATTTATATCGATCCGTCAAGACGGGCAGATAACTTTAATCGTGTATTTTTTATAAACCAATGCCAACCCGATTTAACACAATATCTCGATTTTTTATTTGAACATTCAAACCGTATTTTAATCAAATTATCACCGCTTTTAGACCTTACAAAAACCATAAACGACTTAAAATTTGTTAAAGAAATTCATTGTGTAGCGGTTCAAAATGAGGTGAAAGAGTTGTTGTTTAGCCTTGAAAAGAATTACTTAAAAGAGGTTGCCGTTAAAACGATTAATTTCGAAAAACAAATTATTCATAAATTTGATTATCAATTCAATAAACAATCTAACATAAACTATAACTTACCGTTAAAATATCTTTATGAACCCAATGCGGCAATCTACAAATCGGGTGGATTTACCCAAATTTCGGAACAATTTAATCTCTTTAAATTACATCCAAACACCCACCTTTTTACTTCGGATGATTTTATTGATTTCCCCGGAAGACGGTTTAGAATTTTACGACAATTACCATATCAAAAACAGCTTTTAAGAAAGATAATTATGGATAATAAAGCCAATATTTCGGCTCGCAATTTTCCCGAAACCGTCGCGCAAATCCGCAAAAAAACAGGGATTAAAGATGGTGGAGTTCAATATTTGTTTTTTGTATCAACATCAGACAAAAAACATGTGGTGTTACTTTGTGAAAAGCTGGGTTGAATGTCTTTGAAATATGAATATTGTTTTATAAATAATCTTTACAAATTTTATGCATCGCTGTATTAGCTGAATTAAATGCCCAAATAATGGAGCCGCCTTTTTGACCAGCGCTTAAATCACCCAATAAGAACATACCAGGAACGTTGGTTTCATAGCCATCTTTTAAAATTGGATTTGGCCCATTAAATTCAATCCCGATAGTTTTTAAAAAGTTTTCGGGAGTTGTACCGCCTAAAGCGTAAACAATATAATCATAAACCATATCATCATAATATTCTTCTAGAAAATGGACTTTTGGTTTTCCGTTTTCATCACTGATACGCTCGATATTTGAATTGAATTTTAAGTTTACTTTTTGCGTACCTGCCAGGGAAAGCAAACTATCTCTGTTAATATTATTCATACGAGATACTGTGCTATTTCTATAACTCAAAGTAACCGTATTACGATTGCCTTCTTCGGATAAAAACTGACAATATTCTGAAGCCGAATCGCCACCACCTACAACTAAAACATGCGAATTTTTAATTTCTAATGTGGTCAAATCAAAAAGAATTCTAGATTTAATTGACGATATAATTTGATAACTTGGTTTGTTAGGTTTGCCAAGTATTCCAACAGCAATTGCCACTGTCTTAGAAGTATATGTTCCTTTATCGGTTACAATTGTGAATTTTTGTTGGTCCTCTAATTTGACAATTTTGCTAACGGTTTCGTTGTAATGAACAGTTAAGTCGTAATTCTCTATCGTTTTATCGAGATATGAAATGGTTTCGTGTTTATAAGAATCAGTAAGACACATTACACCCGTACATTGCGGTGTAAATCCTTTAAAATTGGCGGTTACCAATTTGTTGTCGGGGTAATATTTTTTAATAGTAAACGAATGTTCATTCGCCTTTTCTAAAATTAGAACTTTGTCGGTAGCAATCCCGTATGTTCGTGCCTCTACGGCCATGCTTAAACCGCCAGGACCAGCACCAATGATAATAATTTCGTGCATTTTATGAATGATATTTTAAGAAAATAGTTAATATATTTATTCGTCTATTTTAGTTAGAACAAACCTAACTTTGGATACCCTACTTGTAAAAGTACAAAATTTTTATTGTTCGCCAGTTTGAGATTTATAATAAATTTTTGGAAGATGCGAGTTGTCAAGTTCTGTTTCAAAACAATTAAGTGCTATCTTGTATTAAATAGGACTTAATAGGTTGAAAACTATCGCGATAACTTAATAATCTAATTTTAATTTTGTTAGTAAGCACTCTGTTTTGTAAGTAAACTCAAGCTTTTTTAACAGCGCTCTGAAGGGTATTTACTGCGGTGAATCTCAACCTGAATTTCTAAAAAGACACTATACATCCAAATCATGCCTTTACTAGTTAATATTTGATAACTCACCAAATTTACAGCATATTTGAACATAAAAAACCCCGTATAGCACGGGGTTCTTTATAAAAGTAGCTATTTTTAAATTATTTAACATCAATTAAACGTTCAGGTTTTGGCTTGGCTTCTTCGCGTTTTGGAATGCTAATTTGCAATTCACCATTTTTGTAAGTAGCTTCAATCTTATCACCATCTATAAGATGTTCGGGTAAATTAAAGCTTCTTGAAAAAGATTGATAACTATACTCTTTTCGGGTATAATTTTTAGCTTTTTCTTCTTCTATTCCTCTTTTTTCTGAAGAAATAGTTAAAACATCTTGATTTAAATTGATGTTAAAATCTTTTTTGTCTAAACCAGGAGCCGCTACTTCAACAACAAAACCTTCGTCGCTTTCTTTGATATTTACAGCTGGTAATGTGCTATTGGTTTCAGAAAAATTTGAAAGAGACCAATCGTTAAATAGGTCATCAAATACGCTTCGATAAGCGTGTACTTTGTTGTTTGTTTTTACTAACATATCTAAATAATTTAAAGGTTAATATTTAATTATTGTTACTCGTTTTCTAAATGAACAAAATAAATACCAATCTCAAAATGATGACATTTTTACAGAAATATAGTAGTTTTAAAAGACAATATTACCACTGTTAGTTAATTAGTTATGCCAAAATTTCAGTTTTTTAGATGACTTTACTGATTTCTGAGTTTATCTAAAATAAGATTCAGTTGTGATAATTCGGTAGGCGTGAGGTATTGCAATTGTGCATCGAGTGTTTGCTCGCAGTTATCTATTTTTAAGAGGAGTGCTAAGCCATTGTCGCTTATTATTACATCTTTTTGACGGCGGTCATTGGGGCATTCGTTGCGATGAATTAAATTTTTAGCAACTAATCTATCGACAATACGACTCACATCAGAATTTCTATCGAGCAAGCGTTCTTTTATCAAACCAATGCTTGCCATTTGCGGATGCTGTCCGCGTAGGATTCGCAATACATTATATTGCGATGGCGAAAGCCCATAACTTTTAAATAGCGTTTGAGCGAAGTTATTTAAAAAATTATGTGTAAAATGAATGTTTAAACGCGCCTTTAAAAAGTCGTTTTTAAAAGTTGTATGTAATTCTTGTTCAATGGTTTTCACGATAAATTAATTTTTTAAAACGCTATAGGCGCATCGAGCCACTGCTATTGGGTTTTTTATATCTGTTTGATATAAAAAAACATCTGCATTTAAAATGCGTTTTCCTACTTTTATTAAATTAACCATTACAAAAACATCTGCTTTTATGGCTGGTGTTAAATAATCAATTCGCATATCGATGGTATTGATTTTATCAGCTGGAGAACTGAGCGTAGTAAATCCCGCCAGTCCACCTGCTGCATCGGCAATGCTGGCTAAAATGCCACCGTGCCAAAAACCTTGTCGATAATCGCCTATAAAATCTTCTTTAAAAGGAACATAGATTTCAACTTTCCCGATACTGAGCTTCAAAACTTTCATCCCAATCATCTTGTTTGCGGGAATTTGATTTTCAAAAATGTCGATCAGTTGTTTTAAATGGTCTTTCATGAAATGATAATTTTAAAAGCTATATCACAATTCAAATTTATTTGGCTTGAACGGTTTCTAATTTGATGCTAAATTTAACTTCATCTCCAATTACAACACCTCCATTATCCATAGCAGAATTGTATTTTAATCCAAAATCAGCGCGCGATAAGGCTCCGTTAGCTTTAAATGCTGCTCTTGTACCACCCCAAGGATCTTTAATAGTTCCGGTAAAAACCAAATCAAAACTAATAGATTTGGTAACACCATGTATGGTTAAATCACCTTTTAGTGTATAATTTTTATCAGCTTTTTTGAGTACTGAGGTACTTTTAAAAGTGATGTTTGGATAGTTGGCTACATCAAAAAAATCAGCACTTTTTAAATGCCCATCACGTTTGGCATTATCAGTATTTACACTTGCAACGTCAATATTTAAGTTAAAATTGGCTTTTGTAAAATCGGCTGTGGTTTGCGCAATTGTTCCTGCAAAAGTAGAAAAAGTTCCTTCAACTTCCGAAATAACCATGTGAGCAATGGTAAATCGCACCGTAGAATGTGCATTGTCGATATTCCAATTAGTTTGGGCCGAAGCCATAAATCCAGTTAAGGTTAGTGCTAAAAATAGTTTCATTGTTTTCATTGTTTTTAATTTATTTTAAAATTAGTAATTATTGTTTTTAATTTAAAAGCATGTGCTTGAGCTGAAGCTAAAACAGGGGTTATATCCATATCACCTCGATCTGGCATATAATAAATTCCATAAGATGCTAGGTGGGGTAAATAATTTAATTTACAAAAGGTAGCAGACGCTTTTATAGGTAATAATATGCGTTCTATGTCACCTTCAGGATAGGAACTTTCAGCAGATCCTAAGGTTATGGAAGCCATTATAGACTTTCCAGCAATTTTTGAACCAGCACCAAAGGCAAATCCATAAGTCAATACCTTATCAAACCATTGTTTTAAAATGGGGGGCATATTGTACCAATAAATGGGGTATTGTAAAATGATTAAATCGGCTTTTGCTAAAGCAGATTGCTCTGCATCTAAATCAATTTTGAAATCGGGATACAGCGCCGATAGATCTCTTACCTCAACGTTATTTATAGTTTTTACTACCTCGATAATAGTTTTATTGCCAACAGAGTTTTCGATACTGGGATGTGCCAATAAAATAAGTATGTTAGACATGATTATTTGGTATTCACAAATTAAAAAGCAAATATATGTAAAAACAATAGATGTTAAAACATTTAATTATAAATATTCAAAATTTATCATTTTTGAAGTCAGCTTTTTAAATTTTTTTAAGGAGATAAATCCTATCTTTGTAAAAATTAATTTTTTAAATGATAGAAGAACAGGTTGTTTTAGTTGACAAAAATGACAAGGTTTTAGGCTTAATGCCAAAAATGGAAGCCCACAAAAAGGCGCTATTGCACCGAGCCTTTTCTGTTTTTGTATTTAACGAAAACTGTCAACTTTTGCTGCAACAGCGCGCATTAGATAAATACCATTCACCAGGTCTATGGACAAATACTTGTTGCAGCCATCAACGCCAAGAAGAAGGGACTATTGTAGCTGGGAAACGCCGTTTACAAGAGGAAATGGGCATCAATTGCGATTTAAAAGAGTTGTTTTGGTTTATTTATAAAGCGCCTTTTGAAAATGGTTTAACAGAGCATGAACTCGACCATGTTTTGGTTGGAAATTATAATGAAAATCCAAACCTAAATACTAGCGAAGTTGCCGCTTTTAAATGGATGACTTTAGAGGAAGTTGCCGATGACATTAATGCTAACCCCAATATTTATACGGTTTGGTTTAAAATTATTTTTAAAGAATATTTAGCACATTTAAAATAAAAAAGATGAAAATAACTGTCAATAGAATCTCTCATTTTAACGCTGCACATAGACTTTATAACGCCGATTGGTCTGATGCGCGCAATGCTACTGTGTTTGGTAAATGTGCCAATCCTAATTTTCATGGGCATAATTATGAGTTAATTGTTGGGGTTACAGGAGAAATCAATCCTGAAACTGGTTTTGTTATGGATATGAAAGTTTTAAAGCAATTGATTGAAGATGAAATCGAAGCTAAATTCGACCATAAAAATCTAAACATTGAAGTAACAGAATTTAAAACATTAAATCCAACAGCCGAAAATATTGCCGTTGTAATTTGGCAAATTTTAAGAAAAAAAATAGAATTGACATTAGAGATTGTAGTCACACTATACGAAACACCTAGAAACTTTGTAACATTTAAAGGAGAATTATGAGAAAATATATCTATATTGTAGCTGTATTAATTGTCGCTTTTTTTATCAGTAATATCATGAAAAACAATCCAATAAAACCTTTAAAAGTGGGTGATCAAGTTCCCCATTTTAAGCTAAAGGACCAAAATGGCGATTGGTTTGACAGCGAAACCGTAATTGGGAAAAAGTCGGCGGTTATTTATTTTTATCCAAAAGATGACACACCCGGTTGTACCAAAGAAGCATGTAAGTTTAGAGATGAATTTGAGGTTTTTAACGATTTAAATGCTCAGGTTATTGGTATTTCATCTGATGATGTGGCTTCCCATAAAAAGTTTGCTATAAAATACAAACTACCTTTTACGCTTTTAGCAGATACTAATCAAGAAATACGGAATCTCTTTGGGGTTCCAAAATCAGTTTTAGGTTTACTTCCCGGTCGTGTAACTTATGTGGTCAACCAAAAGGGAATTATCATCTATATTTTTGAAAGCCAATTTGGGGCTCAAAAACACATAGAGGAAGCCATAAAAGCAATCAAAAAGAATTAGTTGTTGCGCTTAAAATAGCTTTCGAGTTCTGCCTTAAAATATTCTTTTTGTGACATTGACAAGAATGAATATTCAAATGAATTTTTAGCTAAGATGTACAAATCTTCTTTTGTGAGATTTAAAGCTTTTTGAATTTCGATATAATTTTGGTTTACTTGTCCACCAAAATAAGCGGGATCATCTGAATTTATGGTGACTTTCAACCCCAAATCCATCATTTTCTTTAATGGATGCTCTTGGAGATTTTTAACTACTTGTAAAGCGATGTTAGACAGTGGACAAACGGTTAAAGCTATATTTCGTTTGATAATTTCATTAACTAATTTTGGGTCTTGTAAGGCATTATTTCCGTGATCGATGCGTTTAATTTTTAGCAAATCTAAGGCTTCCCAAACATAACTAGCATCGCCTTCTTCGCCAGCATGAGCTACAGGAATGTATCCAGCATTTATGGATGCTTTAAAAACATTTTTAAATTTTGATGGTGGATTCCCTTTTTCGGAAGAGTCCAATCCTACTGCTTTAATTAAATGTTTAAAAGGCAGTGATGCCTCTAAAGTCTTAAAAGCATTTTCTTCTGACAAATGCCTCAAATAACTCATAATCAAAAAAGAGCTGACACCTAATTTTGATTTGGCATCGGCACAAGCTCTAGAAATACCCGTAATTACAGTTTCAAATTTAACGCCACGCTCGGTATGGGTTTGTGGATCGAACATTATCTCGGTATGACGTACATTTTGAGTGGCACATTTCTTTAGATATGCATAGGTTAAATCGTAAAAATCCTTTTCGTAAAGCAGCACTTGTGCTCCTTGATAATAGATGTCTAAGAAATCTTGCAAACAGTAGAATTTATAAGCTTCTTTAACTTCTTTAACCGATTTAAACGGAATCTTAATTTCATTTCGTTGCGCGATTTTGAACATTTGAGCCGGTTCAAAAGAGCCTTCAATATGCAAATGCAATTCGGCTTTTGGTAAGTTTTGTATAAACAATTTCATGGCTATAAAATTTGACTTTAAAAGTAGCTAATAATTTTTAGCCTCAAAAATAATTAACCGATATTTGCATTTATAATCTAGATAAATGATTGCATATCCCATAAAATTTGAACCCATTTTAAAAGAAAAAATTTGGGGTGGAACAAAATTAAAATCGCTTTTAAATAAGGATTCCGATAAGGAAAATATCGGCGAAAGTTGGGAAGTGTCTGCCGTTAAAAACGATGTTTCAATTGTTGCAAATGGTGTCTATAAAGGACAGAGTTTACAAGATTTACTATCGCAATTCAAATCTGAATTGGTTGGCAAAAAAGTATTTGAGCAGTTTGGTATGCAATTTCCTTTGTTGATTAAATTTATTGACGCAAAAGAAGCTTTGAGTATTCAATTACATCCTGATGATGTTTTAGCACAAAAACGTCATCAAAGTTTCGGAAAAACCGAGATGTGGTATGTCATACAAGCAGATGATGATGCCAATTTAATTGTCGGATTTAAACAAGATTGCAATAAAGAAACCTACGTTAAATATCTTGAATCAAATAAAATAATTGAATTATTAAACATAGAAAAGGTTGCTGAGGGTGATGTGTTTTTTATTCCTACAGGAAGAATTCATGCCATTGGCGCAGGTGTTTTGTTAGCCGAAATTCAGCAAACCAGCGACATAACTTATCGCATTTTTGACTGGAATCGGGTAGATGATGCTGGAAATAGGAGAGAACTTCATACCAATTTGGCTTTAGAAGCTATTGATTACAAAGCAAAAGCCAATTATAAATCGGACTATCAATTGGTTTTAAATCAGACAAAAACAGTTGCAACTTGTCCTTATTTCACCACAAATATTTTACCAATTTTAGGAACAATTAGTAAAGACTACATCACCAATGATTCTTTTGTAATTTACATCTGTACAAAAGGTTGTGTTTATTTGAATTATGGCGATAATCAATGTGAAACTATCACATTTGGTGAAAGTGTTCTGCTTCCTAACAGTTTAAAAAACATAACATTAAAAGCAGATGAAGCTTCAAATTTGTTAGAGGTTTTGATAAAAAAATAGGTTTTATTTTATCCGATAAAAATTTGTAATTTTGCCCAAAAATAAATTGACTTATGGCAAGTGTACAAAATTTAAAAAAAGACGTTAACTACGTCATTTCTGATATCATTGAAGAATGTTATATCTGGCAATTGCTTCATGATGAAGCACAATCTGAAAAAGCTGAAAAATTAATTGATGAAGCAATTCAAGTTTTTGACGATTTAATCGCTAGAATTAACACAAAAAAAGTTGACAATAAAAAAGAACATTTCAAAGCAATTAATCAGGATTTAGAAGCTAAAGCAACCGGTTTAATTGATAAACTTGCAAAACTTTAATCCCCTTTTTTAGAACTTAACAATTTTTTACATACTTTAATGTAATACTTTTCTAGTTTTAGCGTTCTAAAGTAAAATTAAAATTATAGATATGGCAAGAGCAATGTTTGAATATACCAAAACGGTATTGCAAAAAGTAAGTTTTGATGTTGTACTTTTTTGCAGAGAATTAGAAAAAGCAATCAACCATTTATTACCATCAGAAATTATAGAGCTCAGAATTTGGCTCTTGGCTTTTACGGCAAACAAACCAGAATTAACCGTGTGTTTGAGATTAATTAAAAATTAAAGGAGCGTTAAGCTCCTTTTTTTTTGGCCAAGGGGCTCACTATTTTAACGTCGTAAAAAGCAATGGCGCCCCTAATAACACTATCAATAGTCTTTTTAAGTGCCTCAATAAGCTGAATCTTTAATTGGGCTTTATGAAAAATGAGGCTCACTTCTCTTGCTGGTTCCGGTTTGTTAAATGGTCTTAAGTATTTTTTATCAACCTGCAAATCTAGGGTGTGCAAATAGGGCAGTAGCGTCATTCCTAAACCTTCTTTAGATAATTTTATGAGCGTATCAAAACTCCCACTCTCTAAAATAAATTGTTGATTTTCTTTTTTAGTACTTGATTTGCATATATTTAGTACCGATTCTTTAAAACAATGACCATCCTCTAACAATAAAATAGTGTCAATATCTAAATCCTCGGGATTCAAAGTCGATTTATTGCTTAACGGATGATTGTCGGGAACAAAACCGATAAAAGGTTCATAATATAATGGTTGCTCTGTCAAAAATTTATTTTCGAGCGGTGTTGCAGCAATGGCTGCATCTAGATGACCTTCGGTAAGCTTTTTTATAATTTCTTCTGTAGTTAACTCTTCAATTTTTAACCTGACTTTTGGATAATTTTTATTAAAAACACTTAAAAACATCGGCAATAAGGTTGGCATAATGGTTGGAATAATGCCTAGTTTAAATTCACCACCAACATAACCTTTTTGTTGATCTACAACATCTTGCAATCGGTTGCTCTCGTCAACAATGATTTTTGCTTGTAAAATAATTTTTTCTCCAATTGGTGTAAGCTGAATAGGTTTCTTTTTGCGGTTAAAAATTAAGATGTCCAATTCTTCTTCTAATTTCTGAATTTGCATACTCAAAGTTGGTTGTGTTACAAAGCAGTTTTGAGAGGCAATGGTAAAGTTTTGATATTCGGCTACGGCCAAGACATATTTGAGCTGTGTGATTGTCATTTTTTATATTTATTAAGAAATGAAAAATTATTAATATATCCTAGAAGTCACGCTTTTTCTCAATTTTAACTTCTTCTTTATTGTATTAGGTTGCGGGAATTACCCTTAAAAAAGATGGATGCTGCTCAATGGCAAATTCAATTTTAGTCA
>JAVHOP010000103.1:20602-33548 GCA_036170135.1 Flavobacteriaceae bacterium
GGAATTACCCTTAAAAAAGATGGATGCTGCTCAATGGCAAATTCAATTTTAGTCACAATTTCTTCAATGCTATCTTTTTCATAATCAATATTTAAAGGCTCTTTTATAACCATAGATTGTAAGACATCTCTTTTCTTAATCATCAATCCTTTTTTGTCAAAAGCGCGTCTAAAACCGTCAATAACAATCGGAACAACTATCGGTTTGTATTTCTTGATTATATGTGCTGTTCCTTTGCGGATGGGATTAAATGGTTTTGTAGTTCCTTGCGGAAACGTAATTACCCAGCCATCGTCTAAAGCTTTTCCAATATTGGCAATATCCGAAAATTTTACCTGACGATTTACATCTTTACCATCGGCGCGCCATGTACGTTCAATAGGAATAGCCCCTACATGTGCCATAACTTTAGGTAACCAACCTGAATTCATTGTTTCTTTGGCAGCAACAAAATAAATATTCATTTTTGGGCGCCATAGGTAACCCAAATTTGTTATGGTATCTTGCCTTCCAGATAATGAAGCATTCAACACATGAAACATGGCCGCAACATCGGCAAAATAAGTTTGATGATTTGAAATAAATAAAACTTTTTTTTGTGGTAAATTTCTAACGATATCGGAGCCTTCGATATGTAATTTATTAAAACTGCGATAACGTTGATGCGAAACGAGACCTAAAACCCTAATTAAAAAACGCTTAATAATCAGTTTATTATTAAAGATATCTTTTTTAAATAGATTCATATAAATTCAGTATCCTAAGAATTTAGCAAAATTAATAAATTTTAACTTTAAAGTGCTTTAAACATGTCTTTAATTTCACTCAACATCATAGCTGTAGCACCCCAAACAATATGATTATTCAATTTAAAACAAGGAACATCAATAGCTTTCATATAAGAAGTATTCAAATTTTTTATGGAAAGACAAGAATCATCTAAAAAATCTTCTAGGTCAATTTCTAAAACTTCATTGACTTCATGATTTGGTTTAAATTGATGATATTGGTCAATATAACCCAAAAAAGGTGTGACATAAAAATTACTGGGTGGAATATATGTGGTTGTAAGCTGACGGAGAATTATCACATTTTTAATATTAATTTCTTCATAAGTTTCTCTTAAAGCGGTTTCTACTAAATTGGAATCACCTTTGTTAACTTTACCTCCTGGAAAACTAATCTGATTTGAATGAACGCCAATATATTGTGCTCTTTTGGTCAACACAAAACAGGTTTTATCTTGCTCATTCGGGTAAAATAATGCCAGTACAGCTGATGATTTAGGCTTTCTTTCTTCAATTTTATTTAAATCAAAAAAAGGTCTTACAGCAGGTGCCATTTTAAATTGTGAAGCGTGACCGCCTAAAGGCACTTGTTTTAGCTTGTCGATGTTTTGAATGAAAATAGAAAAGTCCAATGAAAATCAATATATTTGATTTCAAAAATAAACTAATTAATCTTTCTTTTATTTACAGATTATGAAAAAGTTCAAAATAGGTTTTGCAATTCTTATATTTTTAGTCTTAGGTTATAGCTTGACGACTTTTATTTTTCCGAGTATTGTCGATAAAAAATACAATCCAGTTATTCAAAAACCGCCTTACCAAGTTTCTCAAGTCGCACAGCAATTGACTGACACCCTTGAGTTTATTGCCGATTTGCATTGTGATGCCTTGCTTTGGAAACGCAATTTACTTAAAAAAAATGATTTTGGCGTAGTCGATATTCCTAGAATGATTGAAGGAAATGTAGCGCTTCAAGCTTTTACAATTGTCAGCAAGGTACCCAAAAACATGAATTTCGATAAGAATACTGGCGAAACTGATGCCATAACCTTGCCTTATATTTTAGAAGGGCACCCCGTTAAATCATGGTTTAATCTCACCCAACGCACCCTAGTACAATGCCAAGCTTTACAGCATTTTGCCGATATATCTTTGGACAAATTCTTTGTGATTAAATCAAAAACCGATTTGCAAAATTTTATCAAAAAACGCAAAGATAACAGACAAATTGCTGCCGGTTATTTGGGTATTGAAGGCATGCATGCTTTGAGTGGAGCTATCAAAAATGTCGATGTGCTTTATGATGCCGGTGTGCGTATGATGTCTCCGGTTCATTTTTTTGACAATGAACTGGGTGCTTCGGCACACGGTGTGTTACATACTGGATTGACCGATTTTGGTAAAGAAGTTATCAAAAAAATGCAAGAAAAAAATATGATTGTAGATGTGGCGCACTGTTCAGAACAAATGCTAGACGATATTTTAGAAATTTCTACCAAGCCCATTTTGAGTTCGCATACCGGTGTAAAAGGAACTTGTGATAATGTGCGCAATCTTTCGGATAAACATTTAATTGGCATTGCCAATACAGGCGGAATTGTAGGTATTGCTTTTTTTGATAAAGCTGTTTGTAAACCAGACGCAAAACATATTGCGCTAGCCATTCAATATGCAGTTAAGCTTATTGGCATTGACCATGTTGCTCTTGGCTCGGATGCTGATGGCGCAATTTTAATCCCTTTTGATATCACGGGCTTGTCATTAATTACCGATGAATTACTTAAGTTAAATTTTACTCCAGAACAAATCAGTTTAGTTATGGGGGGCAATGTAAAACGTTTTTTATTAGAAAATTTACCCTAGTATTTTTTGATGAAAGATTGACATTCTAGTTGTTTTGCGTGTAATAATTATAGTCTTTTAGAATGGTTTCTACAAAGTCATGAGGTTTTTGGGACGTTTTTATTCCGGTGATTTCAATTATCTTTGACTCTAATTTTAGAATAACCCTATCGTTGTTTTTTTGTATAGCCTTTAGATATAAATTTTTTATTATCTGAATATCTTTATCAGATAATAAAGTAACTTGTGTATAAATAGGGGTGTAATTATCCGGCAAGTTGGTTAAAATGGTATTTTGAAGTCCAATTTTGTGACGCTCATAGATAACGGTAGTACCAGCAGCGATATCACCTATACGTTGTCCTTTTCCATTTAATAAGATAGTGAGAATAGCCACGCTGCCCGAAGCCAAATCAATATCGATAAATTTAAGTACCCATCGCAGTAAAAAACTACCAAAGTTGGGGTTACTGCCATCAATTTTAACAACTCTAATATTTAACAACTTTTTACCAGGCGTTTGTCCGTTTAAAAGTGTTTCAAAAAATAAACTATAAAACAATATGGGAAGCGAAATAAGGGTGTAACTAACGTATGTATCTATGCCTTTTTCAAATTTTAAGGAACTTAGTAACATGAAAAACACGATAAAATAGCTGATAATAATAAGCGCATCAATGAGGTAGGCAAGTATTCGGGTGCTCAAGTTAGCAACTTGTTGATTAATAATTACATTTTGTGCAGTTTCTATTTGAAATTCATCCATTTTTTTCGGTTATTTGGAGCACAAAATTATAAAAATTGCGCGAGGCAGCTTTCTTAAAAAAAAATAAAGATAAATGGTTTTTATTTGAAGCCGTTTTAGATGGCAAAAAGGAGTTAGAACCTAATAAACTATCAGATTTATACCTCGAAATTACCGATGATTTAAGTTATGCTTTAACTTTTTATCCGAAGAGCAATACGAGTTTATTTTTAAATTCATTAGCCGTTAAGGCGCATCAAAAAATATATAAATCTAAAAAGGAATCAAAAAACCACTTTATAAGTTTCTTTAAAACGGAGTTTCCTTTATTGTTCTATAAATATCAAAAACAGTTAATGATATCATTTTTTGTCTTTGTGCTTTTTGCTGTTGTTGGTGCCTTTTCGGCAAGCGAAGACGGCAATTTTGTACGACTTATTTTAGGTGATGGCTATGCAAATGTAACTTTGGAAAATATTGAAAAAGGAACACCCATGGCTATTTATTCACAAGCAGGTGAATCTAATATGTTTTTAATGATAACCATAAACAATATTAAAGTAGCCTTAAATACCTTTATCCTTGGCATGTTATTTTGTGTTGGCACCTTGTATGCGTTGATGCAAAATGGCATAATGCTCGGTTCTTTTATTTATTTTTTTTCTGAAAAACAATTATTGTGGGAATCGTCTAGAACCATTTGGATTCACGGAACCATCGAAATATCAGTAATTATTATTGCGGGAAGTGCCGGGTTAGTTTTAGGAAGTGGTTTGCTATTTCCTAAAACATATTCTCGGCTCGAAGCTTTTAAACGCAGTGCTAAAGATGGCTTAAAAATAATGCTCAGCACCATTCCTTTTTTTATTATTGCGGGCTTTTTAGAAGGTTTTGTAACGCGCCATACCGAAATGCCAGATTGGTTGGCAATTTTAATTATCTTCTCATCTGTGTCGCTTATCATATTTTATTACGTTATTTATCCTATTAAATTAACTCAAAATCATAGCAATGAAAAAAATTATTAATTTTAAAAGCGAACGCGACTTAGGCGCTATTATTACCGATGCTTTTGGATTTATCAGAACAGAATGGAAATTATTATTTACTTGTATTTTTAAGATTACTTGGCCTTTTATTGCAATAAGTCTGTTCAGTTTAGCATTTTATCTTTATTCTTTTAGCAATATTTTAGATAATTTTAGTTATAATTCCTTTGAGTCAAACCCTTTTGCAATGTTTAGTGGAAGTAACTTTTTATTCATTTTATTATTGATGTTTGCAGCTTTAGCAACCTATACTTTAATACAAATTACCGCAATTTTTTATATTAAATCCTATATTGAAAATAATGGGCAAGTAGTTTATGATGATATTGTTAGACAAACTAGAATCAAGTTTTGGCCTATTTTAGGTTTTGTTATTTTATCATTTATTTTAATAATTATCGGAGCAATGTTTTGCATTATTCCTGGCATTTATTTATATGTTCCTTTAACATTGGGTATGGCCATTATGACCTTCGAAGATAAAAGTGTTGGTGAAACCATTTTGCATTGTTTTACATTAGTTAAAGATAAATGGTTCGAAACTTTTGGCGTTTTATTGGTGGTTTCAATTTTAATAGGAATTTTAGGCTATGTTTTTAGTATTCCTAGCTTTATTTATACCATAATAAAAATGATAACAACTATTAGCAAAGAAGATCCGATGGCTGTTAAAGGAATATTTTCAGATCCAATCTATCTGGCGCTTGCCATTTTTTCTTATGTCGGCAGATTTTTAATGACCGTAATAATGGTTCTAGCAATTGTGCTGATTTATTTTGATTTAAACGAACAAAAATATCAATCAGGAACCATTGAATCTATTGATAATTTAGGAAATCACTAGTGTTTAAAAAAGTAGTCATATTTTTAATTTGTTTTACTTGCTTTAGTTTTTCGGCTCAAAATCCAATTGCCAATAAACTGAAACGAGATAGTTTGGGTATTGAAGTTAAGCATTTTAACGCTAAGCATTTGCGCCATTATAAAAAACAATCTGATTTTAATTACCAAGTTTCAGAGCGTAAACCAAGTATTTTAGAGCAAATTTATTTTTGGATTCACAAAATGGCACAACAATTTTTAACTTGGCTCTTTGGAGTAGAAAAGGCAACTGGTATTTTAAGAAAGCTATTTACTGTTGTTCCCTATTTTATTTTAGGGCTTTGTCTATTTGTCATCACAAAGTTTTTTATAAAGACAAACATCAATCAATTGACAAAAGGGAGCATTTCAAATGCGAGAAATGTTCAAGTATTTGATGACGAGTCTTTATTAAAATCTGAAGATTTAGACAATTTACGCAATAAAGCTGAAGCTGATAAGGACTTTAGATTAGCAGTCCGCTTTGAATATTTAAAAATTTTAAAACAGCTAAGCCTCACTAATTTAATTGATTGGCAGCAACAGAAAACCAATGATGACTATTACCATGAATTAGCGAACTCCCATTTAAAACCTTTTTTTAAACAAAGCACTTTAATGTATGATTATGTTTGGTATGGAAACTTCAGAGTAGATAAGGTGCATTATCTAACTATAAAGTCGATTTTAGATGACTTCTTAACTAAAATAAATCAAATTGAGTAGAAATAATAAAATATACTTGTTTGTTTTTGTTTCTGGCTTGATATTATTAATCATCTATGAAGTTCTAAAACCAAAACCAATTAATTGGTTTGAAAGTTATGTTTCAACACATAAAATACCTTATGGTACTTATGTTTTATTTCAAGAATTGCCAGATTTATTTCCTAAATCAACAATTAATAATGTAAGAATTTCACCGTATATCTTTTTAAAAGATAGCTCAAAAATGGGCACTTATGTGTTCATAAATAAATCAATCAATTTTGATAAAGCTGAATTTAATGAGCTCTTAAAATTTGTTGCTAAAGGAAATTCAGTTTTAATTGCAGCGCATGGTATTAATATAGACACGTTGCATTTAAAAACCAAATTATTACAGAGTGCTGCTTTTAAAGAAAAACCTTATTTTACGTTATCAAATAAAGCTTTTGGAGCTAAAGAATATTATTTTGACCGTGATTTTAATGATTTTGTATTTGACGAAGTCGATACGTTAGCGGTAACAGTTTTAGGCGAAAGCGGTATCTTAAATGCACAAAATAAGCGAAAAGTATCAGATATTAATTTTATTAAATATCAGTATGGCAAGGGCTTTTTTATATTGAATACTTATCCAGAAGCTTTTATAAATTACACCCTTTTAAAATCGCCAAATCAAGAATATGCCACTGCTGTTTTGTCATATTTAGGAAATCCAAAGCATATTTATTGGGATTCATATTACAAATCAGGGAAATCTCAAATTTCTTCGCCATTGTATTATATTTTATCAAATAAAAGCTTGAAATGGGCTTACCAAATAGTGATTTTTGGAAGTCTAATTTTTATTTTTTTTGGAGGAAAACGCGTTCAAAGAATTATTCCAATAGTAAAACCACTTCAAAATCAGACCTTAGCATTTACTAGAACCATTGCCAATATGTATTATACAAAGGAATCTCATAAAATTATTGCTACTTATAAAATAAAATACTTTTTAGCTGAAATCCGTTCTAAATACCATATTGAAACTGATATTTATAAAAATGATTTCACAAAAATAGTGGCTTTAAAATTGGGTAAATCTTTTGAAGAAGCCGAAAAAGTCATCAACTTTATAAAAGTTATAGATGTAAAACAAAGTCTAACAAAAGAGGAATTGACAAAACTGAATAATTTGATATATCAATTAACAAGATAAAACTTATGAAACCGCTAGAAAACAACAATTTAAACTTTAATAACCGATTAGAATTACAAGAATTACTTGAAGCTGTTGCGCAAATTAAAACACAACTCCATAAAGTTATTGTAGGTCAGAAAGAATTTATAGATTTGCTTATTATTGCTCTTTTAGCCGATGGTCACGTACTTATAGATGGCGTTCCGGGCATTGCTAAAACAATTACAGCCAAACTTTTAGCTAAGACTGTTTATGCCGACTTTAGCAGAATTCAATTTACGCCCGATTTAATGCCAAGCGATATTTTAGGCACGTCGGTTTTAAATATGAAAACATCTGAATTTGAATTTAAAAAAGGACCCATTTTCTCTAACTTAATACTTATTGACGAAGTGAATAGAGCGCCAGCCAAAACGCAATCGGCCTTGTTTGAGGTGATGGAAGAACGCCAAATTACAATTGATGGTCAACAATTTACAATGAATCCGCCATTTATGGTTTTGGCAACTCAAAATCCGATTGAGCAGGAGGGAACTTATGCCTTGCCCGAAGCACAACTAGACCGGTTTATGTTCAAAATTAACGTAGGTTACCCCGATAAAGCTGATGAAATTGAAATTTTAAAAGCCCAAATTAATCGCAAAAATCAGAAACCAGAAGCAGTCATAGATGCGGTTTTACCCATATCGCAATTGATGACTTTTAGAACGCTTGTTTTTGATATTCTAATCGAAGAGAAATTGGTAGATTATATAGCCAACTTAGTAATAAGCACTCGAAATCATCCACAATTGTATTTGGGAGGTTCACCACGCGCCAGCATTGCAATTTTGCAATCTAGCAAGGCTTGTGCTGCTATAAATGGACGTGATTTTGTAACCCCCGAAGATATTCAGAAAGTCATTTATCCCGTTTTAAGACATCGTTTGATGTTGATGCCAGAGCACGAAATGGAGGGTATTACCACCGAACACATCATCAAATCAATTGTAGAATCTATTCAAGTACCGCGATAATTAAAGATATGAAGCGCTTGTATTTTTTTAAAAAACTTTATATAAACGACCGATTTTATGGAGTGTTGAGCTTATTGGCTATTATGTTTTTGAGCTCTTTTTGGGCGCCATTTCTTTTTAATGTAGCGTTTTATGCAACACTTTTATTGCTGATTATTTTTGTTTTAGATAGTATTTTGATGTTTCGATTTAGCAATCCAATCAATGCAAACCGTAACTTAAACAATAAATTATCAAATTCTGATAACAATACTGTTGGCATTATTTTAGAAAATTATTATCCTTTTGAAGTTTCTTTGGAAGTTATTGATGAATTGCCATCACAATTTCAGAAACGCGATTTTTATTTGCATCGCAAACTACTGCCTAACAGTAAAGTACTTTTGGATTATGTTGTCAAACCTTTAGAACGGGGTGAATATATTTTTGGTAACCTCAATGTTTATGCGCATTCAAAATTTGGACTTATAAAAAGACATTTTGTTTTTAACGCTGATGCTATGGTTCCAGTTTATCCATCATTTTTACAAATGCGTCAGTATGAATTTATGGCTTTTGACAATAAAATAGCGCAATTCGGACTTAAAAAAAATAGACGTATCGGGCATTCTTTAGAATTTGAGCAAATTAAAAATTATGTAAATGGCGATGATTTTAGAACTATTAACTGGAAAGCCACTGCAAAAAAATGCCAATTGATGGCAAACCAATATCAAGATGAAAAATCGCAGTCAATTTATGCTTTAATCGATACCAGTCGCAATATGAAAATGCCTTTTGAAGGATTAAAATTATTAGATTACGCTATCAATTCCGCTTTAGCTTTTGCTAATATCGCCTTGATAAAAAAAGATAAGGCAGGCTTAATATGTTTCTCAAAAAAAATAGAAATTAGCCTAAAAGCAAGTTATAAAAAAACACAATTACAGCTTATAAACGAATCGCTTTATGCACTAAATACACAACACAAAGATGCTGATTATGGCTATTTATACGCATTTGTAAAACGACAAATTACGCAAAGAAGTCTGCTAATTTTATATACCAATTTTGAGCATATTGCTGCATTAAAAAGACAATTACCATTTTTACAAGCATTATCTAAACAACATTTATTATTGGTTGTATTTTTCGAAAATACCGAATTAGATTCTTTATTACAACAACAAGCCGAAGATTTGAAAAGTATCTACCTTCAAACTATTGCGCAAAAATTTTCACTAGAAAAAAAGCAAATGCAAATAGAACTCAAATTGAGAGGTATTTACAGTGTCCTTACCAAACCCAAAAGCCTCACGGTAAGTGTGGTAAACAAGTATCTTGAATTTAAATCACGTGGATTAATCTAAAAAAATATTAGAGTTTTCTATTAAAATAAAGATTATTTGCTTGCGCTAAAGAGGTTAAAACTAAGTCGTTTATACAAAGATTTTTTGGTAAAGTGGCTGCAAAATGAACTACGAGTGCAATATCTTCGGCAGTCATTGGCTGATAGCCATCATAAATTTTTTTGGCAGCTTCTTTATCTCCGTGAAGGCGAACAATAGAAAATTCGGTTTCGGCAGCACCGGGTGCAATTTGGGTAACTTTAACGCCTTTATCAAGTAAATCAATCCGTAAAGCTTTAGTTATGGCATCAACAGCGTGTTTGGTAGCGCAATAAACATTTCCCTTTAAATAAACTTCTTTGCCAGCGGTTGAACCCATATTAATAATATGCGGTACATCCGATTTAAGCAATAATGGCAGCACGGCGTGTGTAACGTAAAGCAAGCCTTTAACATTGGTGTCAATCATCACATTCCAATCATCGGTTTTTCCGTCTTGAATAGTGCTCATACCACTTGCCAAACCGGCATTATTGATTAAAATATCGATTTTTTGAAAATCTTTGGGAATGCTATTAATGGCAGCGTTGACTTCATTTTCAAAGCGGACATCAAAATTTAAAGTCAATACTTTAATATGATAAGTTTTGATTAATTCATTAGCAAATTGTTGGAGGCGTTCTTTGCGTCGTCCCGTAATGATTAGATTTTCACCGTCTTTTGCAAAGCGTTCTGCAATAGATTTTCCAAATCCTGATGTTGCACCACTAATAAATATTGTTTTTGGCATGTTAAATAGTATTAAATTAGACAATTTTATGAAGTTTCCAATTTACGTTGCTTTTAGTTGTGAAGCAAAATGTTTTTTTAGGTTTTTCAGATTATTTTACACTTGAAAAAGTTCGGCGTCCTAAAATAAAGTGATTCCAAACGATTCCGATACAATGGTAGTAATTAGCTGTTTTTTTATGACTTTCTTTTCGCTTTTTAGCCATAAGATTTGCGTTAGAATAAAAGCTAAAATGCGCTCTGATAACAGCCCAAGTATGAATTGGTCTCAATTCGAATATAAATTTTATTCCAGCAATGGCATCTAATAAAAGCCTTGAAAAAATAATTAATAATAGGTAGTGTTTTGGTACGTTTTTAACAATAGAATAGAGGCTATTTCTAAAATTTAAAAAAGTTTTGGTCGGATTTTCTTCTCTCAAAGTTGCCCCGCCAATATGGTAAACCGTCGATGTTCCAACATATTGCGCATGATAGCCCAGATTGTGAGCACGCCAGCACAAATCTATTTCTTCTTGATGTGCAAAGTAGTCTTCATCAAAACCTCCAAGCTGATTAAAAACAGCACTTTTTATACATAAACAAGCACCCGAAGCCCAAAAAATAGATGCAATGTCATCAAACTGATGGTCGTCTTTTTCGAGGTTCATAAAAATGCGACCACGACAATATGGATAACCTAAAAAATCAACAAAACCACCCGCAGCACCTGCATATTCAAAGTATTCTATATTTTTATAATCTAAAATCTTTGGCTGAATAATAGCGGTATTTGAAGCCTTTTTAAATTGATTAATAATAGGTTTTAACCAATCTTTGGTTACTTCAACATCAGAATTTAACAAGATAAAAATATCGGCCTTTATGTGTTTTAATGACTCGTTGTAACCTTTGGCATAACCACCATTGTTTTTATTTTTAACAACCTTAACATTATCAGGATAATTTGAATTTATAAAGGCTATCGAATCATCCGTTGAGGCATTATCTGCAACATAAATCTGAGCTTCATAGCTGTAGGCAACTACACTTGGTAAAAACTTTTCAAGTAAGTTTTTTCCATTCCAATTTAAAATCACAACGGCAACAGTCATCTAAAAAATAAATTTTTTTATGAAATGCAAACTTAGTACTATTTCTCATGAATAAATCTAAAATACCTTTTAATATTTTGGAATATCATTTAAGAAAATTACGCCTTGTTTTATGGCATCAAATTCAGCAAAAAAATGATGTAACCCATTGGTTAACACTAAATATTTAGCTTGTAAGTTTGAGTTATATCGTGTAATTTGATCAAAAACTGTTTGGTTGATTTTAATAGAAGGGGATTTGCATTCGACAATTAAATGAGGTAATCCCAAATTATTATAAACAACAATATCTGTCCGCTTTTTTAAGCGATTAATAGTGAGTTGTTTTTCAACACTAATAAGTGATTTAGGATACCCTTTATGATTGATAAGCAAGTGGACAAAATGCTGACGGACCCATTCTTCGGGTGTTAGCTGTATGTATTTTTTACGAATCACATCAAAAATAAACGTTTTATTTTCGCTATTTTTGAGCTGGTATTCGAACGATGGTAGGTTTAGCGGAATCACGTTCTAAAAATACAAATATAAATTCAATAATCTTTTAAGCATCGATGGATGAAATCAAACAAATAGCTGATGCTATCAAAAGCAAAAATCTAAAACCTATTTACTTTTTGCAAGGTGATGAGCCTTATTATATTGACAGAATTTCCGATTTAATTGCGCAAAATATTCTAACCGAAGAGGAAAAAAGTTTTAATCAAACCATTCTTTATGGTGGTGATGTAACTATAAATGAAGTAATTAGTCAAGCCAAACGCTATCCGATGATGGCAGAATATCAGGTCATTATTGTAAAAGAGGCGCAACAGTTAGCTAAAAAGATTGAAGATTTGGCAGGCTATGCCGAACAGCCGCTACCCAGTACTATTTTGGTAATTTGTTATAAATATAAAACCCTTGACGGAAGAAAAAAGTTAGCCAAACTCATTAAAAAGAATGGCATTTTATTTGAAAGCAAAAAATTATACGACAATCAGGTTCCAGATTGGATTCGGCGAATTTTAGCAGGTAAAGGCTATAAAATAGACGATAAAGCTTCATTAATGCTCGCCGAATTTTTAGGAACTGATTTGAGTAAAATAAGCAACGAACTCGATAAATTGATGACACTTTTGCCAAAAGGGAGCACTATTTCTGCTTTGACAATAGAAGAAAATATTGGCATCAGTAAGGATTATAATATTTTTGAATTGCGCAATGCCATTGGCGTTCGCGATATTGTGAAAGCCAATAAAATTATCAATTACTTTGCTCAGAATCCCAAAACAAATCCTCTTGTTACTACTATTTTTTTATTGTTTGCATTTTTTACACAGTTATTAATAGTACACGGTTTACCAGATAAGTCTAAAGAAAATGTCATTAAAGTTTTAAAAGTGAATCCTTTTTTTGTGGGACAATACCAAACCGCAGCTAAAAATTACCCGATGCGAAAAGTAGCACAAATTATTTCGTATTTAAACGAAGCCGATGCAAAAAGTAAAGGCGTTGGCGCGCAAGCTTTGCCTGAGAGTGATCTTTTAAAGGAGTTGTTGTTTAA
>JAVHOP010000104.1:0-9603 GCA_036170135.1 Flavobacteriaceae bacterium
AAAAGTAATTGCAAGAACATCAAATAAAGCTTTAGAAATACTTAGAGCACAATTAATAAAAAAATAAAAAATAGTTTGCTATTGATTAATTAATATGTAAATTTGCACCTCTTTAAAATAAATAAAAAACACATTATAAGATGTCAAGAGTTTGTGAGCTTACGGGTAAAAAAGCAATGACAGGTAATAACGTATCACATGCGTTAAATAGAACTAAGAGAAAGTTCAATGTAAACCTAACAAAAAAACGTTTTTACATTCCTGAAGAAGATAAATGGATTACTTTAAAAGTATCAACTTCTGCTTTAAAAAATATTAATAAAAATGGCATTGCAGCTACAATTAAAGATGCACGGGCTAAAGGCTTTTTAAAACAATAATTAAAAATGGCTAAGAAAGGTAATAGAATTCAGGTTATTTTAGAGTGTACCGAGCACAAAGCTACGGGCTTACCAGGTACTTCAAGATATATTACAACTAAAAACAAAAAGAACACTCCAGATAGAATGGAAATTAAGAAATTCAATCCTATCTTGAAAAAAATGACTGTTCATAAAGAAATTAAATAATTACAGATTGGAACGCAGTTTAAATCTCAAATAATACATTATTAAGTCATGGCTAAAAAATCGGTAGCATCATTACAAACAGGTTCAAAAAGATTAACAAAAGCAGTTAAGATGGTAAAATCGCCAAAAACAGGTGCTTATATCTTTGTCGAAACCATTATGGATCCAACTAAATTAGACGAATTTTTTAAAAATTAGTCCTATTTTATATTCATTATACAAAAGCTACTTTCTAACGAAAGTGGCTTTTTGATTTTATATATTTGCACCCATATATTCCAAGCTTTAAAATAAATAAAATGAGTCTGTTTAAAAATTTATTTTCAAAAGAGAAAAAGGAAACTTTAGATAAGGGTTTAGAAAAGACAAAATCCAATTTTTTTAGTAAACTGTCTAAAGCAGTTGCCGGAAAATCTAAGGTAGATGACGAGGTTTTAGATGAACTTGAAGCGGTATTAGTTGCTTCGGATGTAGGTGTAAAAACAACACTCAAAATCATTAAGCGCATAGAAGACCGCGTGGTTAAAGACAAATTTTTAGGCACTGCAGAACTCAACCATATTTTACGTGAAGAAATTGCCGCTTTATTAGCCATGTCTAATTGCGGAAATGATATCGAATTTTCAATTCCACCTGATAAAAAACCTTATGTCATTATGGTTGTAGGTGTGAATGGTGCTGGAAAAACAACTACCATTGGCAAGTTGGCTTCACAGTATAAAAAGCAAGGCAAACACGTTGTTTTGGGTGCTGCCGATACGTTTCGGGCTGCAGCAATTGAGCAATTACAAGTCTGGGCAGACCGCGTTGGTGTGCCACTTGTAAAACAGCAAATGGGAAGCGATCCAGCTTCTGTAGCTTATGATACTTTAGCTTCGGCAGTTAAGCAACAAGCCGATGTGGTAATTATTGATACCGCCGGAAGATTGCACAATAAAATTAACTTGATGAATGAGCTGACCAAAATTAAATCGGTTATGCATAAAGTAATTTCCGATGCTCCACACGAAGTTCTTTTGGTTTTAGATGGCTCAACTGGTCAAAATGCTTTTGAACAAGCCAAACAATTTACCAAAGCAACTGAAGTTACCGCTTTAGCAGTTACCAAATTAGATGGTACGGCTAAAGGTGGCGTGGTCATTGGTATCTCAGACCAGTTCCAAATTCCAGTAAAATATATCGGTGTTGGCGAAGGCCTCGACGATTTGCAAGTCTTTAATAAAATAGAATTTGTAGATAGTTTTTTTAAATAGGTTATGGCAAACAAATAATAAAAAACTAAAACTCAAAACTCGAAATCCAATATGCGCACCAAATCAACAAAAAAAAATAAAATCAACGTCGTTACTTTAGGATGTTCAAAAAATATTTACGATAGTGAAGTTTTAATGGGTCAATTGAAAGCCAACAACAAAAATGTGGTTCACGAAGATGAAAATGACGAAGGCAATATTGTGGTAATTAATACCTGCGGATTTATTGGCGATGCCAAAGAAGAATCCATAAACACCATTTTGCATTATGCACACAAAAAAGAGTTGGGAGAGATTGATAAAGTTTTTGTTACCGGATGTTTAAGTGAGCGTTATAAAAAAGATTTAGAAAAAGAAATTACCAATGTCGATCAGTATTTTGGCACACACGATTTGCCGAATTTATTAAAAGCTTTAGAAGCCGATTACAAACATGAACTGATTGGAGAGCGCGTAACCACCACACCAAAACATTATGCGTATCTTAAAATTGCCGAAGGTTGCGACCGACCTTGTTCGTTTTGCGCCATTCCGTTGATGCGTGGTAAGCACGTCTCAACACCGATTGAAGAAATTGTTGAAGAAGCCACCATACTGGCAGCGAAAGGTGTTAAGGAATTGATTTTGATTGCTCAAGATTTGACTTATTACGGATTGGATATTTACAAAAAACGCGAATTAGCGCGTTTACTAAAAGCACTTGTTAAAATTGATGGCGTGGAATGGATTCGTTTGCATTATGCTTTTCCAACCGGCTTTCCGTTAGATGTTTTAGAAGTGATGAAAAACGAACCAAAAATTTGTAATTATCTCGATATTCCCTTGCAACACATTAATACCGAGTTGTTAAAATCAATGCGACGCGGAACGACTCACGAAAAAACTAATGAGCTGATTGCACAATTTAGAGAAGCAGTTCCAAATATGGCAATACGTACAACTTTAATTGTGGGTTATCCTGGAGAAACCGAAGCTCAATTTCAAGAATTAAAAGATTGGGTTCAAGCCATGCGATTTGAACGTTTAGGATGTTTTGCTTATTCTCACGAAGAACAAACCCACGCCTATCTTTTAGAAGATAATATTCCTGAAAATGTTAAGCAACAACGTGTTGCAGAAATTATGGACATTCAGAGCGCTATTTCTTTTGAATTAAATCAGCAAAAAGTAGGGCAAGTTTTTAAATGTTTATTCGATAGAAAAGAAGGGAATCAATTTATTGGTCGTACCGAATTTGATTCTCCCGATGTTGATAACGAAGTTTTGGTTGATGCCACAAAACATGACATTCAGATGGGTCAATTTATCAATATTAAAATTACCGAAGCCGGCGATTTTGATTTATATGGCGAACCCGCTCAATAAGTTACCAATAATTTTAATTTTCATTTAGGAATAAAGAAATTGACAATTTTTTTTGCTAAGTTTTAATTAATTATTTTTACAAAAACATTATTAATAATGATTGAAAATTCTTGTGATTTAGCTTCAAAAGATGCCGATTGTAGTTTAAATTTAAACCATCATCCTTCACAATTCACAAGTCTGTCCTTCAAAGATACCGGCTATTTTTCGGATATTATTTGTGATTACTTAGAACAAAAGGAATCAGTTAAACCATTTTATCACAATTTCCCAGACCTTATCGGATTTAAAAACCAGATTGAATTAAAGCAACAAAACTACAGTTTAGAAACGCGCCAAGTTTTGGTAAAATCTTTAGAAAAACAATATCAAAAAATTGATACGTCACTATCTAGTTTACAAAATATTCAATTACTTACAAACCAAAATACATTTACGGTTACAACCGGACATCAGCTCAATTTATTTACGGGTCCACTTTATTTTTTATATAAAATTGTTACGGTCATCAATTTGGCAAAAGACTTAAAACAAGCTTTTCCCAATAAAAATTTTGTTCCCGTTTACTGGATGGCAACCGAAGACCACGATTTTGAAGAAATCAATTATTTTAACTTTAAAGGACAAAAAGTTAAGTGGGAAAGGGCTGCTGGTGGAGCTGTTGGTCATTTGGCAACCGTAGGTTTAGATCAAGTTTTTAAAGAATTTTCAAAAAATTTAGGAAATAGCGCTACGGCAATACAACTTAAATCGCTTTTTGAAAAGGCTTATTTGCAACACGATAATCTTGCAGAGGCTACTTTTTATTTAGCAAATCAATTATTTAGAGATTATGGTTTGGTTATTATTGATGCCGATAAACCGGAGTTAAAAGCACTTTTCTCTGAATTTATTAAAGATGAATTGCTAAACGAAACTTGTTTTAAATATGTAAATAAATCGGTAAATAAATTAGCTGAATTACATTATAAAGTACAAGTCAACCCACGTGAAATAAACTTGTTTTACTTGATAAAAAATCAAAGAGAACGCTTGGTTTTTGAAAATAATATTTTTAAGGTTTTAAACACCGATTTGATTTTTACCAAAGAACAAATTTTATCAGAGGTTGATTTATACCCCGAACGATTCAGTCCGAATGTATTGATGCGTCCATTATATCAGGAAACAATTTTGCCAAATTTGAGTTATATCGGTGGTGGTGGCGAATTGGCTTATTGGTTTGAAATGAAATCGTATTTTGAAAAAGTTAGCGTTCCTTTTCCAATTTTATTTTTGAGAAATTCGGTTTTGGTAATCACTCAAAAGCAACTTCTAAAATTAGAAAAACTCAAAATAAATGTTGAACAATTATTCTTAAAGCAAGATGATTTAATTAGTGAAACGGTAAAAGAAATATCAGATATTACCATAGATTTTTCAACACAAAAAGCGATTGTTCAAGATTTATTTAATGATTTAAAAACCCTTTCTAATCAAACAGATAAATCGTTTATCGGTGCTGTAAATGCACAAGAACACAAGCAAATTAAAGGTTTAGAAAAGTTAGAATCACGATTGTTGAAGGCTCAAAAACGTAAATATCACCAATTGACACAACGCATCATGGTTTTGCAAAACGATTTATTTCCACATCAAAGTTTACAAGAGCGGTATCTTAATTTTTCTGAAATGTATTTGATTTTAGGCGATGATTTTATCCCATTATTAATAAAATATTTAAAACCACTTGCATTAGAATTTGGTATTCTAAGCATTTAATTTTCATCATATTTCTTTATTATTCAAGCAAATGTATCCTCCAAAAGCAGCTAAAATTCCGTTTGCATTAAAAGCACATCAAGATATCAGGATTGATAATTATTATTGGTTAAATCAGAAGAAAAACCCAAAAGTAAAAGCCTATTTAGAAGCCGAAAACGATTATTACAAAGCCCAAACCAAACATACTAAAGACTTTAAAGAACTTTTGTTCAATGAAATGAAAGGGCGAATTAAGGAAGAAGATGAATCGGTTCCTTATAAAAAAAATGGCTTTAACTACGTTACAAAATTTAAGAAAGGAAATCAATATCCGCAATATTATAGAAAATTAGATGTGCCTTATGCCACAGAACAATTATTTTTAGATGTTAATTTTATGGCAAAAAGCCATAAATATTATCATATTTCTGGTTTATCTGTCAGCCAAAACAATCGTTATTTATCTTTCGGTGAAGATATTAAAGGAAGAAACCAATATAATCTTTGTTTTAAAGATTTAGAATCGGGTAAAATATTTAAAGAAAAAATTAAAAATACTTCCGGATATGCCGTTTGGGCAAACGATGACAAAACATTATTTTATTGCAAAAATGACCCCGAAACTTTAAGGTCCTATCAGATTTATAGGCACGTATTAAATACCCATCCAAGCCAAGATATTTTAGTTTATGAAGAGCCAGATGAAGCCTTTGATGTATTTGTATCTAAAACGAAATCAAATAAATACATCCTTTTAGGAACCGCTAGTTTTATCACTACGGAATACCGATTTCTCGATGCCGATAAACCGAATTGTCGTTTTAAATTGTTTCAAAAAAGACAATCTAAATTAGAATATAGTATTGAGCATTATCAAGATTTTTTTTATATTTTAACCAATAAAGATGGTGCTCAGAACTTCAAAATTATGAAGACAACTTTTGATAAAACTTCAAAAAATAATTGGGTTGATTTATTGGCACACAGAGATGATGTTTTGGTTGAAGATTTTTCAATTTTCAAAAACTTTATGGTGATTGAAGAGCGTTGTAATGGCTTGTTACAAATAAGAATTAGAAGTTGGGATGGCGCTGACTTTTATTTGCCTTTTGAAGAAGAAACTTACACCGCTTATGTATCCTATAATCCCGAATTTGAAATAGATGAAGTGCGGTATATTTACCAATCTTTAACAACGCCAAGTTCGGTTATTGATTATAATGTAACAACTCGGCAAAGTATTGTCATCAAAGAACAAGAAGTTTTGGGAGGTCATTTCAATAGACAAAACTATACTAGTAAACGAGTCTGGGCTCCTTCACGTGATGGGAAAAAAGTGCCTCTTTCTATCGTATATCACAAAAACACTATTTTGTCGGCGCAAACGCCCTTGTTGTTATATGTGTATGGCGCTTATGGTCAAACTATTGATGACTCTTTTAACACAACACTTTTGAGTCTGCTAGACCGCGGTTTTGTTTATGCAAATGTCCATGTTAGAGGTTGTGAATATTTAGGGCGACAATGGTATGATGAAGGAAAATTATTGCATAAAAAAAATTCGTTTTATGATTTTATAGATGCCGCCAAATTTCTGATTGAAAATAATTTTACCAGCGCTAATCACTTATATGCTCAAGGCGAATCGGCAGGCGGATTGGTTATGGGCGTTGTCATTAATTCAAATCCAGAATTGTTTCATGGTATTATCGCGGGCGTTCCTTTTGTAGATATTTTAACAACCATGCAAGACGAATCTATTCCGTTAACCACTGGCGAATATGATGAATGGGGAAATCCGTCAAATAAGAAACACTATAATTATATAAAATCTTATTCACCTTACGATAATGTGCGTCCTCAAAATTATCCTCATTTATTGGTAAGCTCTGGTTTTCACGATTCGCAAGTTCAATATTTTGAGCCGGCTAAATGGGTTGCTAAATTAAGAGAACTTAAAACAGATGAGAATAAACTATTGTTTGATATTGATATGAATGTTGGACATCAAGGCGCTTCTGGAAGATTTGATTCGCTTTATGAAGTGGCAAGAGACTACTGTTTTTTGCTAGATTTGGAAAATATTAACCAATAGTCTTCTAAAAAAAGTTAAATTTGCGTGTTATAAATAAAAAAACCATAATACGTTTTGAAAAGAGCTACAGATGTGACTGATAGTATTTTAGACTTAATCGGTCAAACACCAATGCTAAGTTTAGCAAAAATTACTAAAAATTTAAAAGGGACTTACTACACAAAATTCGAAGGATTTAATCCGGGGCATTCTGCCAAAGATAGAATTGCAAAACATATTATCGAAAATGCCGAAGCTTTGGGACTAATAAAACCAGACGCTACTATCATTGAAACAACTTCGGGCAATACAGGGTTTAGTTTGGCAATGGTGAGCGTTATTAAGGGTTATAAATGTATTTTAGCAGTGAGTTCTAAATCGTCACTAGACAAAATAGATATGCTAAAAGCGATGGGCGCTAAAGTTTATGTTTGCCCAGCTAATGTTGCGGTAGATGATCCGAGATCGTATTACGAAGTTGCTAAAAGACTTCATAAAGAAACGCCCAATTCATTTTATGTCAATCAATATTTTAATGAATTAAATATTGATGCGCATTATGCAACAACGGGTCCAGAAATTTGGGAACAAACAAAAGGTAAAATCACACATCTTGTAGCTGCTAGCGGAACTGGCGGAACCATTTCTGGAGTGGCAAAATATCTAAAAGAACAAAATCCAAACATCAAAATTTTTGGCGTTGATGCTTTCGGTTCGGTATTGAAAAAATTTCACGAAACCGGCGAATTAGATCCAGCCGAAATTTATCCTTATCGGATAGAGGGATTGGGTAAAAATCTGATTCCAACGGCTACACGTTTTGATTTGATTGATAAATATGAAAAAGTTGGCGATTGTGATAGTGCGCATCGCGCAAGAGAAATTGCCTTAACCGAAGGTATATTTGCAGGTTATACAAGTGGTGCCGCTATGCAGGCGACATTTCAATTAGCCGAACAAGACATGTTTGATAAAAATAGTGTGGTAGTCGTTATTTTTCCTGACCACGGTTCAAGATATATGAGTAAAATCTATAATGATAAGTGGATGCAAGAACAAGGTTTTTTTGATTCAAAAAAATCAATTCATGCTGAAATAGAGTACATTAAATAATAATATTTTGGTGACAATTTTTTTTAAAGCTCTTATTAAAAAAGTAGCTTTTTTATGCTTAAATTAATTTGAATGCTCCTAAAAATGTAGTTAATTTGCAACTCTTAAAAACGTATAAATGAAAGATCTTTTTGAAAGAATAATTGAAAATAAAGGACCACTAGGAAAGTGGGCTTCTTTAGCCGAAGGATATTTTGCATTCCCTAAATTAGAAGGACCCATATCTGATAGAATGTACTTTAATGGACAAGAAGTTATTACTTGGAGTATTAATGATTATTTAGGTTTAGCAAACCGTCCAGAAGTTAGAAAAGCCGATGCTGATGCGGCTAAAGAATATGGTATGGCTTATCCAATGGGTGCTAGAATGATGTCTGGTCATACCAAATTTCACGAACAACTCGAAGAAGAATTAGCGGCTTTTGTTCACAAAGAAAATGCTTATTTAGTAAATTTTGGTTACCAAGGAATGGTGTCGGCTATTGATGCACTGGTTACAAAAAATGATGTCATTGTTTATGATATGGATGCTCACGCTTGTATTATTGACGGAATGAGATTACATCCAGGAAAGCGATTTACCTTCAGACATAATGATATTGACAGTTTTGAAACCAACATCAAACGAGCTGTAAAAAATGCTTCAGAAACTCACGGTGGCGTGTTAGTTATTACTGAAGGTGTTTTTGGAATGCGAGGTGAACAGGGAATTTTAAAAGAAATTGTTGCCTTAAAACATAAATATGGTTTTAGATTATTAGTTGATGATGCGCACGGATTTGGAACTTTAGGTAAAACTGGTGCAGGAACTGGAGAGGAACAAGGTGTTCAAGATGACATTGATGTTTATTTTTCAACCTTTGCAAAATCAATGGCTGGAATTGGCGCTTTTTTTGCTGGACAAAAAGATGTGATACAGTTTTTAAAATATAATATGCGTTCTCAAATTTTTGCAAAATCGTTGCCAATGCCCATGGTTATTGGTGCTTTAAAACGGTTGGATATGATTAGAACCATGCCCGAATTAAAAGCAAAACTTTGGGAAAATGTCAATGCTTTACAAAATGGTTTAAAAGAAAGAGGTTTTAATATTGGCGACACCAATACTTGTGTAACGCCCGTATTTCTTGAAGGTGAAATTCCTGAAGCGATGGTTATGGTAAAGGATTTAAGAGAAAATTACAAGATATTTTGCTCAATTGTTGTGTATCCGGTTGTTCCTAAGGGGATGATTTTGTTGCGATTAATTCCTACTTCAGCACATACCTTAGAAGATGTTGATATTACCCTAAAAGCTTTTTCAGCTATTAGAGAAAAACTTGAAGGCGGCATTTATAAAAAACTATCTGCCTCAATCGTTATTTAAAATATATAATTTTAATAAAAGTCCTCTTAATTTTAAAAATTAAGAGGACTTTTTGTTTGAAATAAAAGATTTTTAATTTTTATTATTAAAGTCTTTTATAATGACTTTTCTCCTGTTTTC
>JAVHOP010000105.1:0-28676 GCA_036170135.1 Flavobacteriaceae bacterium
GCGCTAAAATTCTTGTGAATGAGATTTAAAATTACATGGCTACTATTAATAATTATAACAGTTAGCCACGCTCAAATTAAAGGTCTAATAAGCGATACCAATAAACAAGCTTTACCTTTTGTAAATATTTACGTGCAAGATTTATATGTGGGGACTACTTCAAATAGCGATGGAAACTACGAATTAAACATTAATAAACCTGGTAATTATAATATTGTATTTCAGTATTTGGGCTTTAAAACAGTAAAAAAGAACGTCAGTATTTTACACTTTCCTTATCAATTAAATATCACTTTATTAGAAACAGAAGTTGCTTTAGACAAAGTTGAAATCAATTCAAAAAAAAATCCGGCTAATGAAATTATTAAACGAACAATCGAAAATAGGAAAGCCAATCAATTAAAAACGCAAAACTTTACAGCTAATTTTTATTCACGTGGCATCTATCGCATTAAAAACGCTCCTAAAAAAATACTCGGACAAAAATTAGGGGATTTTGGTGGTGGATTAGATTCTGCCCGAAGCGGTGTGATATACCTTTCTGAAACCATTTCAACAATAACCAAAAGTTCTGACAAATTTAATGAACATATTATCGCCTCAAAGGTGAGCGGTAACGATAACGGATTTAGTTTTAATCAGGCTTCGGTTGTAAATTTTAACTTTTATAAAAATAGTGTTGCGCTTGGCGATAAGCTCATTTCACCTATTTCTAGCGATGCTTTTAGCTACTATTCTTACAAATTAGTGGACAGCTTTTATGAAGATAAGCACTTGATTAACAAAATAAAAGTAACTCCAAAACGCCTAACCGATAATGTTTTTGAAGGCTTTATATATATTGCCGAAAACGATTGGGCCATCTATGGTATCGATCTTTCGGTTACGGGAAAACAGTTGCAAATACCTGCCATTAAAAAGCTTGTTTTAAAACAAAATTACACCTATTCAAATACCGATAAATTGTGGTCAATATTTTCTCAAAGTATCGATTTTGAGTTTGGAATGTTGGGGATAAATATCGATGGGCGTTTTACGGCTGTATATAGCAATTACAATTTTAAGCCCTTATTTACAACCAAAACGTTTACCAACGAAGTACTTTTTTTTGAAGATAAAGCTAATAAAAAAGACAGTGCTTTTTGGAATTTGATTCGCCCGGTACCCTTAACACGAGAAGAGGTGAAAGATTACCAATTAAAAGATAGCATCAAAACCATTAGAAAATCTGAAAAATATCTAGATTCGGTTGACTTAAAACACAATAAATTTGGCTTTGGCAATTTAATTTTTGGCTACCACTATCAAAAATCGTATAAAGATGAGCTTTTAAATGTGGGTTCACCACTATTTAATGCGCAATTTAATACCGTTCAGGGTTGGCATACCAATATGGAAACGTCTTTTTATAAAAATTATAAAGAAAAGAAGCAAAAACTGTGGATAAACTCAAATTTTGATTACGGTTTTTTCGATAAAATATTTAGACCAAATGCCTCAATAAGCTATCAATTTAACAATAAAACGAAGCCTTTTATAGCGCTTTCGGGCGGTAGAAAGCTGTCGCAATTTAATCAAAATAATCCTATTGCGGCGGTTTTAAATTCGGCTACTTCCTTATTTTTTGAACGCAATTATGCCAAATTTTATGATAAGACTTTTGCGCAGTTTTCTGTCGGTCAAGAAATATTAAATGGTGTAAACATAGCGTCATCAGTAGCTTATGAAAATAGAAAACCTGTTTTTAACACTACAGATTATGCTGTTTTTAATCGCGAAAATGTGGTTTATAGTTCTAACAATCCGTTGGCGCCATCCAATTTTACTTCGGCACCTTTTGTGGCTAATCATATTTTTAAATTATCAGTAAGTGCCAAAATCAGATTCAGTCAAGAATATATTTCTTTGCCCGAACAAAAAATAAATTTGGGTTCCAATAAATATCCTAAAATAGATATTGAATACACCAAAGGTTTTGCCTCCAGTAATTCAAAATTTAACTATGATTTTGTCGAAACAAGCATATATCAAACTATTGACATGCAAAAAAAAGGGTACTTTTCTTACCGGTTAATAGCAGGTAGTTTTTTATTGAAAGACCAATTAGCATTTACCGATTACAAACACTTTAATGGAAATCAAACACATCTCAATCTAAATTATAACGCCTCCGATACTTTTAATTTATTGCCTTATTACGATTTTAGTACCGATGGTAACTACGCCGAATTCCACTTGCAGCATCATTTTGATGGCTATATTTTTAGAAAATTGCCCTTGTTAAATAGTTTGCAATTCAAGTTTGTGCTTGGCGCCAATATGTTAGTAACACCCCTTCACAAACCGTATTCTGAATTTAATATTGGGATTGAAAATATTGGTTTTGGCAAATTTCGCTTTCTGCGTGTTGACTTTGTGCACTCAAATTTTAATGCTTCAAAGCTAAATGGACTGATGTTTGGATTGAATTTATAGTTTTTATCGCTTATTTTATGCCAAAAGGCTATCTTTGAAAAAATAAAATATTTTGAAACTTCAAATTTTAGTCTTTGGAATATTTACCGATATTTTTAAGGCAAATAAGGTAAATTTAGAATTGCCAAAACCCTTAAATGTCGGTCAGTTAAGGGCATTTATTATCAAAAATTACCCCCAGACCGAAGCCTTAAATTTTGCCATTGCCGTTGATGAAGCTTACGCCGATGATGAGCAAATTATTAAAAATCATCAAACAATTGCTTTAATACCACCTACTAGTGGCGGTTAATTTTTACTTATGAACCATAAGATTTCAATAAAAATTTCTGATAAAAAGTTAAACCTACAATCTTGTTATAAGTTTGTAAAAGATGATGCCTGTGGTGGCATTGCCTTATTTGTTGGCACGGTGAGAAATGAATCGTATAAAAAGGAAGTAACTGCACTCAACTTTTCATCTTATAAACCGATGGCACTTAAAGAGCTCACCACAATTGCACACCGTGCTTTAACCGATTTTGACATTTTAAAAATAGCCATTCATCACGCTCAAGGCGATTTAAAAGTGGGCGATATTCCGGTTATTATTGCAGTTTCGGCAGCGCATCGCGAAGCGGCTTTTAAAGCCTGTCAGTTTGCCATAGACACCTTAAAACAAACTGTTCCCATCTTTAAAAAAGAACATTTTATAGATGGTGAAGTTTGGGTAAATGCGCATCCATAACAAATAAAAAAGCCTTACTATTAAACCAAAATTTAAGTTTGATAGTAAGGCCCCATTTCCAACTTTATAAAAAGGGTTTTAAAATATTATTAAGAGTGACCTCCGGCTACTATTCTCATAATTTTAAAATTCAATTTAAAGAAATAATAAATTTGAAGTATAAAAAAGCGTCTAAAAAATCGGACCATTTTTGTTGGTTCGGTTCCATAAGAGGTATTGCTATATGGGATAGTTTTATTTTTTTGTGTATCCATTTTTTGTCTTTTTAGATTTTGAATTATTCCGGAATTAAATACCAAAATGGTTTAGCTTTTGCTTTGTACAAAAACATGTAGTGCATAAATAATTTTATCCAATGCCCTGCAGTTCCTACAATTCCAACGGTATCATTAATTTTTCGACCCCATTCGGGATATTTTTCCCAGTCCGAAACAATCGGATTTACAGTCATAACAGCCGCTTGACCGTTAAAAATCCCGTAACCTGCTGATACGATACAAGCCGCGCCCATCTTGGCCATTGAAGCTTTATGGAGGTGTTCCTTTTTACCAGTTTTAATCATGTGAATGATATTTTGTGCTACAATTTTTCCGATAACACCCGAAGGCATACCAGTTCGCGGAGGCGTTGGAAATATTTTTGTGCCATTCGGACTTTCCATTGGTTTAGACATGCCGTGAGGTGGTGCAAATGCAATTCCGGCAGCATAAACATGGTCATATTTCACGCTTTGATAAGTAGATGGCCAATCTTCAGCACACCATTGTTCGTAAGGTTTTGGCGTGTAATCGGCATCAACTTTCATCATGCCATTGGCAACAAAGACTTCAGAGCTAATATCTTCATTGTTTTTGTTGTAAGCTTTCATTCCCGCCCCTGCAAAGCCAGGGATGAGCATGGCGAAATCAAATGCTTTGGTGTGATATTTTCCTTCTAAATCTTCATAAAATACTTTGCCTTTTTCTACTTTCTGAACGCCAGCTCTTTTAATCCATTTTATACCATATTCTTTTAAAATAGACTCGGTAAATATTTTTGTTGGTGTGATATAACCATTTCGTTTAACATAAGCCCCGCCCATACCAAAATCGCCCAATTCATATTCATTGCTAATCCACCAAATATCTGCTAAGTGCATGAGGTTACGCTTCTTTATTTCGAAGGCTACATTTAAAACATATTCAAATGCAGCGCCTTGACAAGTGGCCATTGGGTGTCCGGTTCCAATTAAAAAGGTTTGTTTTTCGCCTTGCTCCATTTTTTTTAACGATTCTTGGAGTGTTTCCCAAGCGTGCTGAGCGTGATCGAAAGTACAAACCGATTGGGTGAATTTATCTGGACCCAAGCCTTCTGTTGCTTCAAAGTTAAGTTTTGGTCCGGTTCCGTTAATCAAATAGTCATAACTGACTTTTTCTTCTTTTCCTTCATCTGCGCCAGTTACATATTTTATGGTAACATATCCTTTTTCATTTTCGACATCACCTTCCGGATGAATGGAAATTGCCATAGCTTGTTTGTAATTAACGCCCATCTTTTTATAGACAGGTGCTAACTTAAATTTGACCTGTTCGGGCGTCATTTTTCCAACGCCAACCCAAATATTTGAAGGAATCCATTGAAAATTACTGTTCGGTGAAACCATTACCACCTCATGATTTTTTCTAAGCGCTTTGCTTAAATAAGAAACAGCAGTGTGACCTGAAATGCCCGCTCCTAAAACAACTACTTTTGCCATATTTATCTGAATTTTAGCCAAATGTATAGGATAATAATTCGGATAAGCGTAACTATTGTTACATCAATAAAATAAAGGTGCTATTTTGCTAATAATTTTTTGCCTTAGCGGAAGAATAATTACGGAAAAATTTTAAACCGAAACCCGCCCTTTTATTAAAGGATAAGGATCATAGCCTTCTAATTCAAAATCATTGTAGGTAAAATCAAATATATTTTTGATTTGACGATTGAGTTTCATTTTGGGTAAAGCGCGTGGCGTTCGGCTTAATTGCAAATCAATTTGTGTTTTGTGATTGTTATAAATATGGGCATCGCCAAAGGTGTGGATAAAATCGCCAAATTCATAACCTGTAACTTGCGCCACCATCATGGTTAATAAAGCATACGATGCAATATTAAAAGGAACGCCTAAAAAGATATCGGCGCTGCGTTGGTAGAGTTGGCAAGATAATTTTCCGTTTGAAACATAAAACTGAAAAAAGGCGTGACACGGTGGTAAAGCCGCTTTATTATTAGCTACATTTTCGGAAAAACTTTTCGAGGTGTCGGGTAAAACACTCGGATTCCAAGCCGAAACCAATAGCCGTCGGCTATTCGGATTTGTTTTGATGGTTTCGATAACTTCGGTTATTTGGTCTATTCCTTCGCGGTTCCAGTTCCGCCATTGTTGTCCGTAAACTGGACCTAAATTGCCATTTTCATCGGCCCAAGCATCCCAAATTTTAACGTCATTTTCTTTGAGATATGCAATATTGGTGTCGCCTTTTAAAAACCATAGCAATTCGTGAATAATCGATTTTAAGTGCAATTTTTTAGTTGTCAACATGGGGAAACCTTGTTGCAAATCAAACCGCATTTGATAACCAAAAATGCTTTTTGTACCGGTTCCGGTACGGTCGTCTTTTCCGATACCGTTATCTAGAACGTGTTTGACTAAATCTAAATATTGTTTCATCCCATACTAACCTTCCCAGAGGGAAGAGATTAAATTCTTTTAACTAAAAAGTTCAATTAATGATTTACAGTTTTAATAGCATCTGGATTGTGCTTATATTTAAAAACTTTAGCAAAAACCAATGCTAAAACTAAGGCGTAAGCGGCAAATACAAACCAAATTGTTGTCCAATCTCTAACGCCGCCAACTGTGAAATAATCGACCACATAACCGCTGGTATATCCGCCAATAAAAGCGCCAACCCCATTGGTGAGCAACATAAATAAGCCTTGAGCGCTACTTCTAAATCTGCTGTCGGTTTCGGTTTCAACAAATAAAGAACCCGAAATATTGAAAAAGTCGAATGCCATTCCGTAAACAATCATCGATAAAACTAAAAATCCTAAACCAACACCTTCGGGATTGCCAATTCCGAATAGAGCAAAACGGAAAAACCAAGCAACCATACTCATCATCATAACAGCTTTAATACCAAAACGTTTTAAGAAAAAGGGGATGGTTAAAATAAAGGCAGTTTCGGATATTTGAGACAGTGAGATTAAAATATTTGAGTGTTTAACGGCAAATGAATCTGGAAAACCATCTGTAAAACTTCTCATAAATTCAGATGCCCAAGCGTTAGAAATTTGAAGGACAATTCCTAACATCATCGAAAAGATAAAAAAGACAGCCATCTTATTATCCTTAAATAATACAAAAGCGTCTAATCCTAATCTTGAAGTAAGCGATTTATTTTCTGATTTTGAAGTTGGCACATTTGGCAATGTCAATGCATACAAGCCTAAAAATAGTGAGAATCCGGCAGCAAAATAAAATTGGTTTGAACTTTGTGTCCATCCTAAAAAATCTACCATCCACATAGCAACTATAAAACCGATGGTTCCCCAAACGCGAATAGGTGGAAAAACCTTAATAATATCGAATTTATTCTGTTCGAGAATGCTATACGATACAGCATTTGCCAAGCCAATAGTTGGCATATAAACCATTAAATAGCCTAAAATAACCCAGAAAAAAGAATCGAAATTGGTAATCTGACTTAAATAAAATAAGAATCCTGCACCAATAATATGAAGGAGTCCCAAAAGTTTTTGGGCGCTGAGGTATTTATCGGCAATAATACCTACTATTGCAGGCATAATGATTGAAGCCAATCCAAGTGTCATAAAAACTTTTCCTATTTGACCTCCGGTAAAATTTAATTGACCACCTAAATAGCCTCCTAGAGAAATCAGCCAAGCGCCAAAAACAAAAAGTTCAAAAAAGTTTAAAACTGTTAAGCGAAATTTGATATACATATTTTTAAAGGTTATTTTCGGTTATTAATTTCATCTCTAATTTTGGCAGCCAATTCATAATCTTCATGAGCAATGGCCTCTTCTAAATTTTTTTGTAAGGTTTTCATCGTCAATTTGGAGAAAATATTTTTTTTAGGGTTTGGTTTTTCAGGCGAAACCATGGAGATGTTTTCTTCTATTTGCAGATTGAATTCCTCTTTAATTTTTAAAAACACACCAGCTTTATTTAAAATATTTTCATAAGTAAAAATAGGTGCATTAAAGCGAATTGCCAAAGCAACAGCATCTGATGTTCGCGTGTCGATAATTTCTTCAATTTTATCGCGTTCGCAAATTAGGCTCGAAAAAAAGACGCCATCAACCAATTTATGGATGATGACCTGCTTTATTTTAATATTAAATCGATCGGCAAAAGTTTTAAATAAATCGTGAGTGAGTGGGCGTGGAGGTTTAATTTCGTGCTCTAGAGCAATGGCGATTGATTGTGCTTCGAAAGCGCCAATAATAATAGGTAAAGTACGGTCGCCAGTAACTTCTTTTAAAATTAGCGCATAAGCGCCACTTTGCGTTTGGCTGTATGAAATACCCTTAATATTTAACCTAACTAAGCTCAATTTACTCACTTTAAACAAATGCGCTCTTATTTAAGGCTAAAAAAGTCTAAAATAAAAGCGCCTTTGGGTGCACAATTTAATAAAATTTATGCGTTATTTTGTTTAAAGACTTTTAATTTTTCAACTAACTTAGGCACAACCTCAAAGGCATCGCCAACAATCCCATAATCGGCTGCTTTAAAGAATGGCGCTTCGGGATCGGTATTGATAACTACTTTTACTTTAGAGGAATTAATTCCAGCTAAATGTTGAATGGCTCCCGAAATACCAATAGCGATATAAAGGTTGGCAGCTACTTGTTTACCGGTTTGCCCAACATGTTCGGCATGGTCGCGCCAATCTAAATCGGCAACTGGTTTAGAACAAGCGGTAGCGGCTCCTAAAACTTGAGCAAGATCTTCAATCATCCCCCAATTTTCGGGACCTTTTAAACCACGCCCTGCCGAAACAACAATATCAGCATCGGCAATGCTCACTTTACCACTTGTTTTAATTACTTCTTTAGAGCTTATACCAAAATCAGCATCGCTTAAAGTTGGCGTAAAATCGGCAATAGTAGCAACAACTTTATTTTCAAAAATTCCGTAAGCATTCTTAGCTAATCCAATTACCCTAACAGAAGTTGTCAAGGTTGTAAAGCAAAAAGCCTTGTTAGAAAAAGCCTTGCGTTTTAACACAAATGGCGCTGTAGTTACAGGAATACTCACTACATTTGAGGCTAATCCAGCATTCAAATTGTATGCTACCAAAGGCGCCAGATACAATCCGTTTGAACTCGAGTCGATAATAACAACATCGGCCGCTTCACTTTTGGCGGCTTGACAAACTACATCTGCAAAAGCTTTGGCATTAAAACTGTTTAATTTTTCGTTTTTTACATTTAAAATTTTTGAAGCACCATAAGTTGATAATTGGTTAGCATCAGTAGCATTGATGCTAAGAGCTACAAGATTTGTTTGTAACATTTCGGCTACTTTTGCACCATAAGAAGTGGCTTCGAAAGCTATTTTTTTATAAATACCTTCTGAGGTTTCGGCAAATACGAGTACTGACATATTTAAGAGTTTTTTTGCTTTTATATTTTTAAATCAGATTATTAAGCGAGTTATAAGATTAGATTACTTTGGCCTCGGTATGCAATAAATTGATTAATTCATCAATGTTATCGGGAGAAACTAATTTACAAGCACTTTTAACAGGTGGTTTTTCAAAACTCACCGTTGTGCTATTTGGTTTAATATCAATTGGCAGAACAACTTTTAAGGGTTTTTGACGCGCCATCATAATACCGCGCATATTGGGTATTCTTAAATCTTTTTCCTCAACAAGTCCTTTTTGTCCTCCAATAACAAGTGGTAAAACCGTAGTTAAAATCTCACTGCCGCCATCAATTTCTCTGGTTGCTGTTACATTTTGACCTTCAATTTCGATAGCAATACAAGCATTTACAAAGTTATAGCCTAAACTTGCTGCTAAAAATCCGGGAACCATACCACCGTTATAATCGATAGATTCTCTACCTGCTAAAACAACGTCAAAAGCGCCTTGTTTAACAACTTCGGCAATTTGTTTAGCAACGTAAAAGGCGTCGGTTGGTTCGGCATCAACTCTTATCGCATCATCGGCGCCAATAGCTAATGCTTTTCGCAAAGTGGGTTCAACAATTTGAGTGCCAACGGTAACAACGCTAATGGTAGCGCCTTGTTTTTCCTTAAACCAAATGGCTCTTGTCAAGCAATACTCGTCGTGTGGATTGATGACATATTGTACGCCATTCGTGTCAAATTTAGTATCGCCTTCTGTGAAATTTATTTTAGAAGTGGTATCAGGAACGTGACTTATACAAACTAATAGCTTCATATTTTTAATTGTTTTTTTAATGTTTTATTGAAAAAAATAATTGAAGTTCCAAAGTTAATACTTTTTTTTATTTTTATTATGCACGCATAATAAAAATTTAAGATAAAATTAATGCATTAAAAAGCAATAATACCTATTTTTGCCGTTCAATTTTACAGAATATGAGAACAATACAATTTAGAGAAGCCATTTGTGAAGCCATGAGCGAAGAAATGCGGAGAGATGAATCTATTTATTTGATAGGAGAAGAGGTGGCCGAATATAATGGAGCCTATAAAGCTTCAAAAGGCATGCTTGAAGAATTTGGTGCCAAACGTGTTATTGACACACCTATTGCCGAATCGGGTTTTACCGGTATTGCTATTGGATCGGCAATGAATGGCAACCGCCCAATTGTTGAATATATGACGTTTAACTTTTCGCTTGTAGCGATTGATCAAATTATAAATAACGCTGCTAAAATGCGTCAGATGAGTGGTGGACAATTTAATATTCCCATTGTTTTTAGAGGTCCAACTGGTTCGGCTGGTCAATTAGGCGCAACGCATTCTCAAGCTTTTGAAAACTGGTTTGCCAATACGCCGGGTTTAAAAGTAATTATTCCGTCAAATCCGTATGATGCAAAAGGCTTATTAAAAGCCGCCATTAGAGATAACGACCCCGTTATTTTTATGGAATCGGAACAAATGTATGGCGATAAAGGCGAAGTGCCGGATGGTGAGTATATTCTTCCTATTGGTGTTGCCGATATCAAACGCGCCGGAACAGATGTTACCGTAGTGTCTTTCGGAAAAATAATTAAAGAAGCTTATAAAGCCGCTGATATTTTAGAAAAAGAAGGTGTTTCGATTGAAATTATAGACTTACGAACCATTAGACCAATGGATTATCAAGCCATCATTACCTCAGTTAAGAAAACAAATCATTTAGTAATTTTAGAAGAATCTTGGCCTTTTGGAAGTATTGCATCAGAAATAACATACCAAATTCAAGAACAAGCATTCGATTTTTTGGATGCGCCCATTCAAAGAATTACAACCGCCGATACACCAGCACCTTATTCGCCAGTGCTTTTAGAAGAATGGTTGCCAAATGCTAACGATGTTGTTGCGGCCGTTAAAAAAATTCTTAACCTCAAATAAATTTTTAAATAACGCTTTGTTAGATTCCATTCTTTAGCAGTCTAAAAAAGGAATTTTTGTGTAAATATGAAAAAAGGGATACTTATTATAGTTTTGTTTTGTTCTGCTATTGCTTTTGCCCAAGTAAAAGTTAAAGTCGGCGGAAAAATTGTCGATTCTTCTGGTGAACCAATCGCTTTTGCAGATGTATTTTTTAAAGGCTCCACCAAAGGAACTATTACCGATGAAAATGGAAAATTTTATTTGGAATCGGATACATATTATAGCACACTGATTATAAATTTTTTAGGATTCGACAAAAAAGAAATTCAGCTTTCACAAGGTCAAAATTTTAATATGGTCATTGTCTTAAAAGAAGAAGCGGCACAGCTAAATTCAGTCGAAATTTATTCCGGCAAAGTCAAGAAAAAGGGGAACCCTGCCATCGCTATTTTAAATAAAATCTGGGCACACAAACGTCAAAATGGAGTGTATCTTTTTCCTCAATTTCAAAATGACAGGTACGAAAAAATAGAATTCGATTTAAATACCATCGACGATAAATTGAAAAACAGCAGTATTTTTAAAGGTTTAGAATTTGTTTTTGATCAAATTGATTCTTCAAATATAACGGGTAAGGCTTATTTACCTATGTTTATTAACGAAGCAGTTTATAAAGAATACGGCCAAAATACCGCGCCAAGAAAATATAAAGAAGAATTGGTTGCCAATAAAAATTCAGGTTTTAAAAATAACCAAAGCCTTATTGCATTTGTAAAACAACTTTATGCCGATTATAATGTTTACGATAACTATATCAAGATATTTGACAAAAGTTTTACCAGCCCGGTTTCAAGAACTGGACCTTCGGTTTATAATTATGTCTTAGCCGATAGTGCCTTTATTGATAACAAATGGTGCTATAAAATTGTATATTATCCTCGCCGTAAAAACGAACTGACTTTTAAAGGTCAATTTTGGGTAAACGATACCACTTTTGCTTTGAAAAAAATTACGATGGAAGCAAATAAAAGCGCTAATATCAATTGGGTTAAAGAGCTTTATCTTGACCAAGAATTCAACGTGCTTAACGATTCGGTTTTTTTATTGAAACGCGATTATTTAATGTCTGATTTCGCATTGAATAAACGCGAAAAATCAAAGGGTGTTTACGGTAAGCGGACATCCCTTTTTAATAATTACGATTTTAAAACAAAACTAAAAGAGGCTACATTCGCAAAACGCGTGAACGAATATTCTCCAGAAGTTTATAATAAAACAGATGATTTTTGGGATAAAAACAGATTAGAAAATCTAAATAAGGATGAAAGTGGAATTTATAAAATGCTAGACACCCTGCTTACCACTAAAAAGTTCAAACACATATATAATTTAACGGCGACCTTGTACACGGGCTATTGGCAATTTATAAAACCCATAGATGTGGGTCCCATTTTTTCTACCTTTGGTAAAAACGATGTCGAAGGGATGCGCGTCAGAATTGGAGCTAGAACATACAAAACCCTGAGTGATTTAGCTAGATTACAAGGATTTGTTGCTTACGGATTTAAAGATAAAGTGGTAAAATATGGGATGTCGGGTAGTTGGATGATCGATAAAAAAAGTCGGTTTACCCTTTTTGCAGGAAATAGAAAAGATATTGAGCAAACTGGATTTAGTTTAACAACCATTAATGATGTATTAAATCGGAGCTTTGCTTCGGCAGCTTTTTTTACGCGTGGCGATAATTTTAGGCTCACCGATTTAAATCTCACCAATACCGGATTCCATCTCGACGTCGCAAAAAATCTCGAATTTAAGGTTAGCACCACTTATAAAACCTTAGCATCGGCATCACCATTATTTAATATCGATTATTATACAGATGCATCGCACACGCAAATAAAATCGAATATCAAACAAGCCGAGGTAGATGTGTCATTACGTTACACGCCAAAACGCGTTAACTTTGGTTATGGTGTTGAACGTGGGGTGAGTAATGAAGCGCGTTTTCCTGTTTTATACTTAAGTTATACTAAAGGACTAAAGGGCATTTTTAACAGTGATTTTAACTATCAAAAATTACAATTTTATTACAACCAACCATTTCTGGTGGGCGGTGTTGGAAGAATGCACTCGACCATAGAAATTGGAAAAACTTTTGGAGCAGTTCCTATTTTATTGATGAATGCCGTACCAGCCAATCAAACTTTATTTATGGCGCCAAATACATTCGATTTGTTAAATTATTATGAATTTGTAACCGATCAATATGCGTCATTTCACATTGAAAATAATTTTAATGGTCGTATTTTTTCTCGATTTCCTTTGTTAAGGAATCTCAATTTAAGAGAAATAGCTGGAATTAGAGGTATTATTGGTAACGTATCGGCCGATAACATTGCATTAAACGCTTCAGGTATTACTTATAAAGCCCCCACACATATGTATTGGGAATGGCATGTAGGTGTAGCCAATATTCTTAAAATTATCAGAATTGATTTTGTGTATCGCGGTAATTATAAAGATATGCCGGGAGCAACCAAATACGCTATTAAAGGCGGCGCTGGATTCTACTTTTAAACAAATTTTAAATTTAAACCGATATAGCAAAGATGTTTGTATCTTTGCTATATCGGTTATTTTTTTAATAATCACGAATAAAAAAAGTTTAATTAATGACACAAATAAATTTTTTTGATACGCCTAAAGTCGATCAGGTAGGCATTCAAGATCGAATTTCAAGAATCACATCGCGAAGCATAAAAAATGAAGCCAAATTAAAAGGGCTTTATATGATTTTGAATATGATAGATTTGACTACCCTCGAAGGTGCCGATACCGAAGATAAGGTTAAACATATCTGCTATAAAGCCATGCATTTGCACGACGACTTTCCAGGTTTGCCTACAACAGCAGCCGTTTGTGTGTATCCAAACTTTGTAAAAACTGCCATTGCCGAACTCAAAGGCTCAGGAGTAAAAGTAGCTTCGGTAGCAACCGCATTTCCAAGTGGGCAAGCGAGCACCCAAACCAAATTAGACGACGTAAAACAAGCGGTTGACAATGGAGCCGATGAGGTTGATATGGTTTTAAGTCGTGGTAAATTTCACAGTGGCGACTACCAGTTTGTGTATGATGAAATTGCCACCATAAAAGCAACTATCGGCAAAGCAAGGTTAAAAGTTATCCTCGAAACAGGGGAATTAGGAAGCCTAGACAATGTCCGTCGCGCCAGCGATATCGCTATGCACGCCGGAGCCGATTTTATTAAAACTTCTACCGGAAAAATAAGCCCTGCTGCCACATTGCCCGTAACTTTAGTAATGCTCGAAGCCATAAAAGATTATTACTACAAAACCGGAAGAATGGTTGGTATGAAACCCGCAGGTGGTATTTCTAATGCTAAGTTAGCGTTGCATTATTTACTAATGGTAAAGGAAACTTTAGGGGGTAAATGGTTGACCAATACCTATTTCAGAATTGGTGCCAGCAGTTTAGCAAATGATGTGTTGATGCAAATCATCAAACAAAAAACCGGCAATTATCAATCTAAAGATTACTTTTCAAAAGATTAAGCTTATGAAAGCAAACGTAAATATAGACTACAGTTCTAACTGGAATTTAGATCCAGCTCCCGAAAGTACGTCACACATCCATTTAAAAACGCATTACGATTTATTTATAAACGGCAAATTTGTCAAACCTACCGGCAATAAATATTTTGACACCATCAATCCGGCAAACGAAAAAGTTTTAGCAAAAGTAGCTTCTGCCACCATTTCTGATGTTGATTTGGCCGTTAAGGCTGCCCGGAATGCCTATAATAACATTTGGTCAAAATTATCAGGAAAAGAACGCGGCAAATATATTTTCAGAATCGCTAGAATTATTCAAGAGCGCGCCCGTGAATTTGCGGTAATCGAATCGCTAGATGGCGGTAAACCCATTCGTGAATCGCGCGATATCGATATTCCATTAGTTTCAGCTCACTTTTTTTATCATGCTGGCTGGGCCGATAAATTAGAATATGCCTTTCCTAATCAAAAACCAAAAGCCTTGGGGGTTGTGGGGCAAATCATCCCTTGGAATTTTCCGTTGTTGATGGCGGCTTGGAAAATAGCGCCCGCCTTAGCAGCTGGAAATACGGTAGTTATTAAAGCCTCAAACGCAACGCCATTAACGCTATATAAATTAGCCGAAGTTATAAAAGATGCCGGCTTACCCGACGGAGTTGTAAATGTGGTTTCGGGGAGCGGTAGTGTGGTTGGTATGGCCATTGTCAATCATCCCGATGTCAATAAAATTGCGTTTACAGGTTCTACCAATGTTGGCAAAATTATTATGAAAGCTATCGCCGGTACAGGCAAGAAAGCTACCATGGAATTAGGTGGCAAAGCGGCTAACATAATTTTTGAAGATGCAGCACTAGACCAAGCGGTTGAGGGCATTGTTAATGGTATATTTTTTAATCAAGGTCACGTATGTTGTGCGGGTTCTAGATTGTACGTTCAAGAATCGGTTTACGAGGTTGTACTGCGCAAATTAAAAGACCGCATGCAATCTTTAATCATTGGCGATCCACTCGATAAAAATACCGATATCGGTGCAATTAATTCTAAAGATCAACTCAACACTATTAACGATTATATTAAAATTGGATTACAAGAAGGCGCCGAAATTTACCAACCCGAATGCACGTTGCCTAAAAAGGGATTTTGGTGTAAGCCAACCTTATTTACACATGTAGCCCAATCTAATCGCATTGCGCAGGAAGAGATATTTGGTCCCGTTTTGGCTATTCAGACCTTTAGAACTATTGCCGAAGTACTCGAAAAAGCAAACAACACCCCTTATGGCTTATCGGCTGGCGTGTGGACCGATAAAGGTTCTAAAATATTTAATATGACCTCGCAGCTGCGTGCCGGCGTGGTTTGGGCAAACACCTTTAATAAATTTGATCCAGCATCGCCATTTGGCGGTTATAAAGAAAGCGGCTTTGGTCGCGAAGGTGGTATTCACGGGTTAGAAGCTTATTTAAAATTTGAATAAATGAGATAATGAGATAATTAGATAATGAGATAATGAGATAATTAGATAATGAAATAATTAAACTATTAACTCATTAACCAATTAAAAAAGATGCAGTTTACTAACAACACAAAATATAAAGAAAATATTATCCTTAAATTAACTTTTGAGTTTGCAGTTGCGATTGTTAAATATTCTGAAGAACTAGATAAAGAAAGAAAATTTAGTGTTGCTAATCAAATATTAAGATCAGGTACATCTATTGGTGCAAATGTTAAAGAATCACAAAATGCTGAAAGCAAAAAAGATTTTATTCATAAATTAAAAATAGCTTTAAAAGAAGCAGATGAATTAGAATATTGGTTATTTCTTTGTAATGAAGTAGATTCATATCCTAGTTCAAGTAATTTATTAGAAAAATTAATTGAAATAAAGAAAATATTAAACAAAATTATTTCATCAACACAAAATAATATTTAATAAAATTATCATATTTTCTAATTAACCAACTATACCATTATGTCACGATTAGAAGTTTTAAAAACCTATAAAATATTTATTGGAGGTCAGTTTCCAAGAACTGAATCGGGTCGTTATTACCAACCTGAATTCAAAAATAAAGCCATAGCCAATATGTGTTTGTCATCTAGAAAAGATTTTAGAAATGCGATGGTGGCTGCGCGTAATGCTCAAGGCGGATGGGCGCACAAAACCACCTATAACCGGAGCCAAATTTTATACCGCATTGCCGAGGTTTTAGAAGGCCGCAAGGCGCAATTTATAGATGAATTGCTGTTGCAAGGAAGTACTGAAAATCAGGCAAAACAAGAAGTCGATTTAAGCATTGACCGTTTAATTTATTATGCTGGTTGGTGCGATAAATTCATCCAAATGTACAGCAGTGTCAATCCGGTTTCGGGAAGTTTTTTTAACTTTTCTGTGCCCGAACCCACGGGCGTTGTAGCTGTAATTGCGCCCGAGCAAAGTGGATTGTTGGGTTTAATCACACAAATTTGCAGTGTCATTGCTGGCGGAAATACCTGCGTTGTTTTAGCATCCGAATCAAAACCATTATGCGCCATTACTTTTGCCGAAGTTTTGGCAACATCTGATGTGCCAAGTGGTGTTGTAAATATCTTGACTGGAAATCGCGCCGAATTATTGACACATTTTGCATCTCATATGGATGTAAATGCCTTATTATATTGTGGCTCTAATCAAGCCGATATTAAAAATATTCAAGAAATAGCTGTCGAAAATATGAAACGCATCCGCATCCGCGAAGATGGTGATTATGTTGATGCTAAATTTGAATCACCTTATCTGATTTTCGATTTTCAAGAAACCAAAACTACTTGGCACCCTATCGAACAAATTGGTGCTGCTGGAAGTGGCTATTAAGATTTTATATTTCTTAAATTCCTACAAGGGTTTGCCAAACCTTGTAGGTTTGATAAAAATACCAACCATTTAAAGTTTTTTTTTAAACTTGTAGGTCTTTTTTTGTCTTTCTGAGTAAAACGAAGAATCTCAATCACAAAAAAAAGCCTGATTTATATTTATAAATTAGGCTTTTTTAAAATTTTATAGGCTCGTTTAATCCACTAAAATGATAACTTTATTGGCATTCATTTCAATAGTGCCACCTGTAACAGCCAACCATTTGCCGTGATCGTTACCGTTTGTAAATTTGTCGCGGTAATGATTATCAATTTTAACATCACCATATATTTTAATGATTCCCTTTATTAAAGTAGAAACAATAGCGGCGTGATTATTTAACATCTGAAACTCGCCTTCGGCACCAGGTACTAATACAGAATCAACTTCTGATTTCAATAAGGTAGCTTCAGGTGTAACAATTTCTAAAAACATATCTCTTTCAGTTTTTAGTTTTCAGTTTTTAGTATTCAGTATGATTTTCCTTCTGAATACAGTTACTGCAAACTCATTTATACTTCTGCTAACATTTTTTCGCCGGCGTCAATAGCATCTTGAATAGAGCCACGCAAGTTAAATGCTGCTTCAGGATATTGATCTAGCTCACCATTCATAATCATATTAAAGCCTTTAATGGTATCTTTAATATCAACCAAAACGCCTGGAATACCAGTAAACTGTTCGGCAACGTGGAAAGGTTGTGATAAGAAACGCTGTGCACGACGCGCACGGTGAACGATTAGTTTATCTTCTTCACTCAACTCTTCCATACCTAGAATGGCGATGATATCTTGTAATTCTTTATAGCGTTGCAATAATTCTTTGACGCGTTGTGCTGTTTGATAATGTTCTTTACCTAAAATTTCGGCAGTTAAAATTCTGGAAGTAGAATCTAATGGATCTACCGCTGGATAAATACCGAGCTCAGCAATTTTACGAGACAATACCGTGGTGGCATCTAAGTGTGCAAATGTTGTAGCAGGAGCCGGGTCAGTTAAATCGTCGGCAGGAACATAAACCGCTTGAACTGAAGTGATAGAACCTGTTTTTGTTGAAGTAATACGTTCTTGCATCGTTCCCATTTCGGTTGCTAAGGTTGGTTGATAACCAACTGCCGATGGCATACGACCAAGTAATGCAGAAACTTCAGAACCAGCTTGTGTAAATCTAAAGATATTGTCAACAAAGAATAATACGTCTTTACCTTGACCTTCGCCAGCGCCATCTCTAAAATATTCGGCAATGGTTAATCCTGATAAAGCTACACGAGCACGAGCTCCAGGAGGTTCGTTCATTTGACCAAAAACGAAAGTTACTTTAGATTCTTTCATTTTTTCCATATCAATTTTACTCAAATCCCAGCCACCTTTTTCCATAGAATGGTTGAAATCGGCTCCATATTGAATGATTCCTGCTTCTATCATTTCACGCATTAAGTCATTTCCTTCACGGGTACGTTCACCTACTCCGGCAAACACTGATAAACCACCATGACCTTTTGCAATATTGTTAATCAATTCTTGAATTAAAACCGTTTTACCTACACCGGCACCACCAAATAATCCTATTTTACCACCTTTTGAGTAAGGTTCAATTAAATCGATTACTTTAATACCTGTAAACAACACTTCGGTAGCGGTCGACAAATCTTCAAATTTTGGAGACTCTCTATGAATTGGCAAGCCATTTTTACCATCTTTTGGTAAGGCTTTTAAACCGTCAATAGGATCGCCGGTAACATTAAACAAACGTCCATAAATTTCATTGCCAATAGGCATTTTTATAGGATTGCCAGTAGCTTTTACTTCTTGACCTCTTTGTAAACCGTCGGTAGAATCCATAGCAATGCACCGAACAGTATCTTCGCCAATGTGTTGTTCTACTTCTAAAACCAAAATACTTCCGTCGGTTCTGGTAATTTCTAATGAATCGTAAATTCTTGGTAATTCGGCTCCAGATGAAAATTCAACATCTAGAACAGGTCCGATAATTTGGGCAACTTTTCCTGTAACTTTAATCATTACTTCTATGGTTTTTTTATGCGTTTAGCCTAAAATTTGTATTCTATTTTAAAGTGGCAAAAATAGTCCTTTTTTTTAGAAATAAAAAAAGGTTTTTTTGAAAATTATTTTATAATTGATGATGTATTTATCAAAAAAAATCGCCCTGAATTTCAGGGCGATTTTAAATAATTTTTTAATAAAATTACGGATTAACAGTAAATGATAAGAAATACATTGAACCTATCATACCGGTACCATAAGCTTGGGTGTATTCTTTTCCACCTAAGTTATTAGCGCCTAGTTTTAAAGTAGCATTCATACTTATAGGTAGTTTGTAAGATAATTGTGCATCAAGAACTGTTGCAGCAGGAACCGTACCATTACCAAATGAAGCTTGCCATAAATAGCTATCAAAATAACGAACGCTAAAATTAAATCCGAAGTTCTTTAAAACTTCGGTATTTCCAAAAGAAGCTTTGATGCTGTTTTCTGGAGTGTTAAAGCCAGCATCAAACCCTGGATCAGAAGCTTGGTTAAATTTAAATTTAGAATACGTATAGTTTACTGAAAAATCATAATCGCCAAATACTTTAGCTCCTAAACCTAAACCAACACCATAAGAAGTAACATCAGCACTAGAATTAGTATATGTTCTAAAAGGAACATAATCACCTTTTGCAATTGCTAAAGCGGCAGCTGGCATAGGCAAAGTTCCTGGAACAAAATCAGAAAAATCGGCTTTTCCATATAATGGCGCTAATACAGTTTTTTGTGCAATAAAACCTGTGTAATCATTATAATAACCACTTAAATCTATCGATACATTCCCAATATTACCACGATAACCCAATTCATAAGCGGTAATTTTTTCTGGTTGTACAAAAGGGGTATTGAATTTTTTCAATAAACTAGGATTTATAGTTCCACCAGCAGCAGCTGCACCAAAAGCTTGAACTGAAGCTAAAGAAAAGGCATTTTCGTAACCTTGGCGTCCCGTAACGCTTAGTGTTGCAGGATTGCCAATTGAGCGCCCTGTGGTACTAACATTAAATGGTCTTGAAGTATAACGGTCTAAATTGTCTGGAGCAGAACCAACTAAAAGGGCATTTCCAACATCTAAACCAATATATTGACTTTGGGTATCAGGATTTCTAAATCCGGTTTGGAATGACGCTCTAAAGTTGTGTTGATTTTTATCGCCAGCAGAATATACCAAAGAGACTCTTGGCGAATAATTACCAACATAGTTTTTAGATTTATCGTAACGTATAGAACCTGTAAATTTTAATTTATCATCTAATAATTTTTTCATCACTTGCATATAGGCGCCATATTCACTATAAGTTATAGGCCCATTATTATCAGTAAATATAGTGCCAGCTGAATTTAATTGGTATTCTCTCCAAGAGCCACCTAATTGAATTTCGGCAACATCAATCAATTCTGAAAAATTATAATTGCCTTCAACTTGAGACATTTTAGTAGCATCAACAAACTTAGAACCCGATAACAATGATGGGTTAGAAGTAATCTCAGCTAATCTATTATTAAAACCACTCGTTCCAGGTATTAAAGCCCCTGTTTGAGCAACTTGACGCGCAATAGTATGCGCTTGAGCTGCAGTCATTGGACCACCTGGAAGTGCACCCAATCTTGCACCAATAAAAGTTTGTGCATATTGCGTAAACCAATTGGTGTCCGATTTCCAACTTCTGTTCAAGTTAATTGAAGCAAATCTTGAATCGTATGAATTACCGGCACTTTCTGTAATAGTATAAGCTCTTACAAAAAAGTTTTTGTTGTGCACTTCAATTTTATTTTGACGCATAATAAAATCTTTTAAAGCATATCTGTTTGCTCCTTGATAAATGGTATTACCAGTTCCTATTTTTGATTGAAAAACAACTTCTAAATCATTAGCAAGTGGTCTATAAACTAAGGTTAAATCGCCTTTAACACTTTCGGCTTTAGGATCCATTATTTCACTTTCTTTAAAACCTGTACGGGCCACTCTAGCAGAACCTAAAAAATTTGGAGGTAATGGAATACCTGCTCCAGCAGCAATGGCGTCAAAATTTAAAGTAGTAGCAACCTCATCACCATAAACGTTTAAACCGTCGTAACTTGGTGAAGATGGTGTATTTGTGGGGTTGTTGACATCGTGATAATCGGCAGCTACCCAATCAGTTCCTTGTAAGAAAGAGAAAGATAATTTTGCAGCAAATTTATCGCTAAAAGCGTGAGCCATACGAATACCAGCATCCCAATATTGGTTAACGCCAGCAGCTTTTTGATTGGTATAACCAGATTTTGCATAAACGCTAATGCCTTGATAATCAAAAGGACTTTTGCTAGTCATAAATAAGATACCATTAAAGGCGTTAGCACCATATAATGCTGATGATGCCCCTGGAAGTAATTCCACAGATTTTACATCTAATTCCGACATACCAACCAAGTTACCCATCACAAAGTTTAGGGCAGGTGAGGCGTTGTCCATACCATCAACCAATTGTACAAAACGGTTGTTTGCAAATGTTGCAAAACCACGCGTATTAACCGATCTAAAAGTTAAACTACTCGTGTTAATTTGAACACCTTTTAAATTTTCTAAACCATCGTAAAAAGATACAGCTGTTGTGTTTTTGATATCTCTCATATCTAGAGTTTCAACAGTAACTGGAGATTCTCTAATACTTTCAGGAGTACGAGAAGCAGAAACAATAACTTCGTCTAAACGGTTGTTTGCTTCACTCAAGTCAATTGATAAATCCATGTTGTTTTTAGAAACATCAACAGTTTTTGTTTCGTAACCAACATAAGAAACTTCTAATTGAAAAGGAAAATTTTGACTAACTTTAAATGAAAATTTTCCATTAAAATCGGTAGAGGTTCCAATTGATTTTCCTGTAACTTTAATACTTACACCAGGAAGGGGGTCTCCCGACTTGGCGTCTTTAACAGTTCCTGAAACTGTTGTCTGTGCAATTAAGGTTGTACCTAAAAACAGCACAAATAGCAAGCTAAATAATTTTTTCATAGTGTTAATTTATTGATTAATTATGTTAAAACAGATGCAAAGTACAATTTTTTTTATTTCTAATTAAAAATCAGTGAAAAAAAATTAATTCTTGATAATTTTTTTGACATAAAATTGCGTTCCTTTTATTACTTTGATATAATAAATGCCATTTTGAAGGTGTTTTATAGTGAAGGTTTTACTTATTTGATTATCATTAATCTGCTCAATTTTTCGACCTAAAATATCTAAAATTTGGACGGTAATTTTTTCATTTTGAGAATTTGGTATGTTTAAATAAAGTTGTCCATTTGTTGGGTTAGGCCAAATTTCAATTTGTTTAAAAATTTGTTTATCAATAGCTAAAGGCACGGAAACTTGACTGCAAACTTCGATATTCCAATTGATTAATGAGCCTACATCACTTGGGCCTTGATCTTCAATAAACAGTGTCCAATTGCCTTGCGAATTATCGCCAGCAAAAGCAGTCAATGATTCGGTAGGCTTCAGGTTGCCCGTATAACCGGGAGCCGAATTACTACAAACCAAATTATTTCCTGTATCGGTAAAAATAGCATTCATATCTTGAGTAGCACAAGTTGACGAAGTTAAAAGCTGGACGATTTTTGCAGCCGGACTTTTAATAGTCATTTTAATATCACCAATAAATGAATGTGTCATTTGTACGCCAATATGAACAGCGCTGATGGACACATTATCGGTTACGTTTAATATTGATGAGGCACCGGTTACATTATTATCTGGAATGGCTATTGGTAAACCCGAATACGTTGTGGTTGAACAGCTTTGCTGATAAGTGGCAAAGGCATTCACACTTGAATAAATGCCATTGGCGCAATTATTTATAGGCCTAACGTGCCAATAATAAGCTGAGGCTTCTGTCAATCCGGTTATGGTATAATTTGGTTCTGAAGTATTTGTAGAAAGAATCAGATTATTAAACCCAATATCTGTAGCAACCTGCAACTCATAACTTTTTGCATTGCTTTGCACTTCCCAACTCAAAGTCGGATTTAAATCAACACCGAGTGCTCCTTGACTTGGTGTTGTTAAAATTTGTGAGCTGAAAGTTGAATTGTAAACCTGTAATTTGGTGGTTGCGGTTCTGTTTATTGATGGCGTTGTAGCTTTTACTATAATATCATTACTTCCCAAATTCACATCACTAATTCCTGTTAAAGTTAATTGAATGGTTGTTCCGTTTACCGACGTGCTTATCGGATTAAAACTCGCCTGCATTCCACTTGGTAAATTTACAACCGAAAAATTAGCGACTTCGGCAAAACCACCAAAAGATTGATAGGTGTAATTCAGAATTAGTTGATTGCCCGTGCAAATTTCTGAATAATTTGTTGCAGGTAATAAAGCCATAAGATTTTGTTGGATGCTGAAATTAGAAGTATTGATATTAAAAAAAATATTTCCAACGCTTGCAACCATAATACGCGCCGTATTGGTAGGATTGTCAGGTATTAAAACGGTATAACTGCCATTATTTGCCACATTTGAAGCTAATATAATTGGATAGGTTTGTCCGCCATCAGTTGAAAGCAACAAATCCACATCACTGCAATTGATTGGTGCCTTATCGGTATTGGCAACATTCCAAGTAATGATTTGCGTTGAGCCGACATCATAAATTACATGGGTGCTTTGAGAGCTTATCGTAAATGGGCCGGCGTTTGCATCAACAGTAACTTTTTTTGAATCTCTTGCAGTTTGTCCACCCATTAAAACGTTGTCTCTAACGGTTACATCAAAATTTAATGTTCGCGAAACACTTGGTAAGACTTCCCACGTATTGGCAGTTTGACCTGCTAAAACGGTATTGATTTCAGGAAAATAACGACTTGGTGAAGTACCAGGTGTTATTGACCTAAAAATAGCACCTCCGGTTGCTGTTGCTATTGGCGGAATGCTCGTAATTTGGTTATCGGTTTGTTCCCAAGTGTAAGTGAGTACATCATTATCAGCATCTAAAGCGTTTGCGGTTAATATAAATGGTGTTGATTTTGGAATAACAACATCATCATAAGCATTGACAGTTGGCGCATTTAGATTGTTAATCAAGCTTGAGGAAATGCCACAATTATTAAAACCGGTTGAAATGCTGGTAAAAATTTGCTGAATGCTGACGCTATGAAAATAATCATCGCTGTGCGATTGTACATTTTGAGGTGCACAAATGCCGGCATAAGCCATAATGGTACTGCCACTTCCGGGTTCAACTGCCGTAGCATCATTTCTATTGCCTCCAGAGCAACTTCCAGAATCGCCATTAAAAGTGTGTGTTGCGCCAAATTGGTGCCCCATTTCGTGAATTACAAAATCGACATCAAAAGCATCGCCAACAGGATTAGTTTGACCGGTAACGCCTTTGGCTTTTGATGATGTACAAGGTGAATTCATCACGGCAATGCCACCACCAGCCGTGCTAAATACGTGGCCAATATCATAATTTGGTGAACCGATAACCGTATTAATATTGGTCTGATTTTCAGTTAACATGGTGTTGCCGTTATTGTTGGTATAAGGATCGGTTGTGCCGTCTAAATAAATGAGTTGGTCGTTATTTGCCACTAAAACCATTGTTAAAGCCACGTCTCTTTCAAAAATAGCATTGACTCGCGTGATAGTTGTAGTAATGGCAGCCATAACAGCTGCTTTTTTTTCGGTATCTGTAGCCGAATTTAACCCGGCCGTATTGATATGGAATTGTGAATATTCGCCCGTAGTAGCTACTGCCAATTTATAGGTGCGCAACTTTGTGTCATTGGCATTAAAAGTTTTGGCTACCGCTAAAATAGGAGGACTTTCAATTGCTAAAGTCGAGCAGACAAAAGGCTGATTTTGTTCGCCTGAATTACTGCGACTATAAACCGTATAATTCAAACGATCTTTGCTATTAGGATCAATATATTGCGTTTGTTTTCCTGTTTTAAAAATGGCGGCATAAAGTCCTAATTGGTTTAGACTAAATCGAATGCTAGTGCTTTTATCTGCTACAGCATACCCCACATACGATTTATTATTAGGGAATTTCAATGCCAATTCTGGCGCCATAACCGATGCTTCTAAAACTTCGAAATCAATAAGATTGCCATCGGCATCAGGGAATTTAACGATAGTTTTAGATTCTTTAACAGTAGCGGTTCTTATTGGCGCATAAATTAAAAGCTGGTTTAAAGCGTTTAAATTGAGCTGATAAGTTTTGTATTTTTTAGGATAAACCGTTCGCTCAAGCAATTGCGAATGTTTTAAAGACGCAACCGTTGGTATCCATAAATCATGAGATTGTGAAGATACCTGAGATGTAAAGATTAAAAAGAAAGAAAATATGGAAATCTGTACAAAAAACTTCATCAATTACTTTATTTTTGACAAATCTATAAATTTAGATTTAAGAAAAATCATTTTATGAGTCGCTGCTTAAACTTTTTTATTTTTTTAGCGCTTTGCCTTATCGGATTATATTCTTGTGGATCTAATAAAGTACTCCTAAAAACCAAAATTGAAAAGGATTTGCCAACTGAAGAAAATACGTCTTATAAACTGACTGTTAGCCCAAATAAATCACTTTTACTAAGTACAGACCAATTCAATATTGACAATGTTACTCAAATAGAAGGACAAAATTTAGTCCTTAAATTTGAATACGAAACTAACCCGCCAAAAAATCTAGCAGACGCCAATTATCGTGAAGTTTTATTTGTAGAAATTCAGAATAAGATTCAGAGAATCGACTCAACAAATAGCGATAAAGTAACTATTTGGTTTGCGCGGTTTTGTTTTTGTAAAGAATATGTCGGCTTTTATAAAGTCATCCCAAATAAGTTTGAATTGGTTTTTGGCAAACACCAGCTCAGCATAAAATCGGAATTTGAGTTTCATAATTTACCGCGCGTTCTTCATGTTATTAATCAAAATCTAAGCCTTAAACCCCAGTGAAAATATACCATTCTTATCAAGCATTTCAATCAGAACATCACGCTTCTGCCGTAACCATTGGCACATTTGATGGTTTGCACATCGGTCATCAAAAAATATTAAATCAGTTAACACAGTACAGCAAACAACAACATTTAGAGTCGGTAGTTTTTACCATGTTTCCACATCCGCGCTTGGTGTTGCAAGCAGACCAATCTTTAAAATTATTAAATACCATTGATGAGCGGATTGCGCTTATAGAATCTTGTGGCATTGATTATCTGGTTATTGAGCCTTTTTCTAAGGAATTTTCTAAATTATCGGCAGTTGAATTTGTTCGCGATGTTTTGGTAAATTGCCTTCATACCAAACTTTTGGTTGTTGGTTATGATCACCGATTTGGCAGAAATCGGGAAGGCAATTTTAGTCAACTTCAAGATTTTAGTACGTTGTATCATTTTGAGCTGAAGCAAATTGCAAAACAAGATATCGATAATATTGGCATCAGCTCAACAAAAATAAGGCAAGCCTTAATGGATGGCGACATGGAGACGGCAAATGCTTATTTGGGATATCCTTACTTGCTTTCTGGAACCGTTATTAAAGGTCAAGGTTTGGGTAAAACACTCGGTTTTCCGACGGTCAATCTAAGCATCCCCGAAGCCTATAAACTCATTCCAAAAACGGGTGTTTATATTGTAAAAACTGAGGTAAACAAAAAAATGGTTTATGGTATTATGAATATTGGTTATCGGCCAACGGTAGAAGGAAACCATAAAACCATTGAAACGTTTCTACTTAATTTTAAAGGCGATTTATACGGTAAAAATCTTAAAATTCAGCTGTTAAAACGCTTGCGCGATGAACAAAAATTTGCCTCATTAGATTTGTTAAAAGTGCAAATTAATTTAGATGAATTAAACGCCCGAAAATATATCGATTCAATCACTAAAATTTAAGTCTAGAATTGCTTAATTTTGCGTTTTAAATAAACAATTCCCTATGTTACAAGTCACTTTTATCAGAGAACAAAAGACCAAAGTTTTAGAAGGTTTAGCGAAACGAAATTTTAAAAATGCCGAAGCTATTATCGATGAAGTTCTTTCCGCTGATGCCAAAAGAAGAACTATTCAAACCGAATTAGACAACGCTTTAGCCGAAACCAATTTGCTCTCTAAAGAAATCGGACTCTTTTTTAAATCGGGTGAAACCCAAAAAGCCAATCTTTTAAAAGAACGCACGTTTCAAATAAAGGTTGCTACAAAAGATTTAACAGATCAATTGACTGAGGTTGCAAATAGACTACAAGAATTACTTTACCAAATTCCAAATATTCCCAACCAAATAGTTCCTGAGGGAACATCAGCAGATGATAATTTATGTGTTTTTGAGCACGGCGATATTCCAAATTTGGGAGAAAATGCGCTGCCTCACTGGGAGTTAGCTAAAAAATATGACATTATAGATTTTGATCTAGGCAACAAAATTACGGGAGCCGGATTTCCAGTTTATAAAGACAAAGGGGCTAAATTACAACGCGCGTTAATCAGTTATTTTCTTGATAAGAACACCGAAGCAGGATACACCGAATACCAACCGCCTTATTTAGTAAACGAAGCTTCAGGTTTCGGCACAGGTCAACTTCCCGATAAGGAAGGTCAAATGTATCACGATGCTAAAGATGATTTATATTTAATTCCTACGGCCGAAGTGCCTTTAACCAATTTATTTAGAGATGTCATTTTAAATGAATCGGATTTTCCGGTAATGTGTACTGCTTACACGCCATGTTTTAGGCGTGAGGCAGGCTCTTATGGCGCGCACGTTCGCGGTTTAAATCGCTTGCATCAATTTGATAAAGTAGAAATTGTACGCCTCGAAAAACCAGAAAATTCTTACGCTGCACTCGATGCGATGTTAGAACACGTAAAAGGCATTCTTAACGAATTAAAATTACCATATCGCATTTTGCGTTTATGCGGTGGCGATATGGGTTTTACCTCAGCCATAACTTACGATTTTGAATTGTATTCTACCGCGCAACAACGTTGGCTTGAGATAAGTTCTGTTTCAAATTTTGAGACTTTTCAAGCAAACCGATTGAAATTGCGCTATAAAAATAAAGAAGGAAAAATTCAATTGGTGCATACCCTTAACGGAAGCTCTTTAGCGCTGCCAAGGGTTTTGGCTGGAATATTAGAAAACTATCAAGTAGCCGACGGCATTTTAATTCCGGAAGTTTTACAGGCTTATACAAAATTTTCAAAAATATCTTAAGAAGGATATTATCTAAAAGTTTTATCAATATTAATCTCAGAAAAGCCAATCAAAAATTGATGAGTTTTAGATAAATTTTCAAAATTGTTAATAAATTTTATTATCAAAATCTTCTTAAAAACAAGCTTAGAATTGTATTTTTAAAAACTTATTTTTTAGCTTCAAAATTGC
>JAVHOP010000105.1:28776-33369 GCA_036170135.1 Flavobacteriaceae bacterium
AAAAACAAGCTTAGAATTGTATTTTTAAAAACTTATTTTTTAGCTTCAAAATTGCCACGATGTATTTAATTTTCGACACAGAAACTACGGGTTTGCCAAAACGTTGGAACGTCCCAATTACCGATACCAATAATTGGCCTCGCTGTGTTCAAATTGCTTGGCAGGTTCACGATGCTATGGGTGTTTGCCTTTCTCATCAAGATTATTTAATTAAGCCAGATGGATTTAACATTCCATACGATGCCGAAAAAATTCACGGAATATCTACTGAACTAGCTGCAAAACAAGGACTTCCTTTGCGTGAAGTTTTAGAAATTTTTAATAAAGATATAGAAAAATCGACCTTTATTGTCGGCCAAAATTTAGGCTTTGACATCAATATTATTGGTTGCGAATTTTTAAGAGTAGGCCTTGAAACGCCCTTACATAATCGAATCCATTTAGATACTTGTACCGAAGATACCGCTAAACTTTGTCAGTTGCCCGGCGGACGTGGTGGTAAATTTAAATTGCCAACCTTAACCGAATTACATCAATATTTATTCGGAGAACCTTTTGCCGAAGCACACAATGCTACCGCCGATGTTGAAGCAACCACGCGTTGCTTTTTTGAATTGCTAAGAACCGGAAATTATACAGCTTCAGAATTACAAACAACGCCAGCGTATTTTCAACAATTTAGGCAGACTAATCCAGGGTTTATAAAAGCCGGCAAATTAAAACACATTAATTTAAAAGAAGCCAGCAAAGCTTTAGAATTGACTTTTGCAGCCGAAGATCTCGATGTTACTATTTCTGATACCGCTATCGAAAATTTAGCCTATCATCCGTTTTCACATTTACATAATTATTCGCAGTTCTCTATATTACAATCAACTACCAGTATTTCTAACTTAGTAAAAGCTGCTTTAGATAATAAAATGCCAGCCGTAGCCTTAACGGATTTAGGCAATATGATGGGCGTTTTTAATTTTGTAACTGAAATTGACAATTACAACCAAGCCGTAATAAAGTCAAATGCTGCCTTAAAAGAAGGCGAAAAACCTAAAAAAACACTTAAACCAATTGTGGGTTGTGTCTTTAATGTTTGCGAAAATCATTTAGACCGCACTCATAAAGACAATGGTTATCAGTTGGTCTTGCTTGCAAAAAATAAAAGTGGCTATCATCACCTCGCTAAAATGTCATCAATTGCCAGCACTGTCGGTTTTTACTACATACCAAGAATTGATAAGGAACTCATAAATTTGTATAAAGATGATTTAATCGCTTTAAGCGGCGATATGTATGGCGAAATTGCCAACAAAATTCTGAATGTTGGCGAGCAACAAGCCGAAGATGCTTTGTTGTATTGGAAAGAAGTATTTAAAGACGATTTTTATCTAGAATTAATCCGCCACGGATGTGACAATGAAGATAATCTCAATCAGACTTTATTGGCATTTTCTAAAAAACACGATGTAAAAATAGTTGCTACCAATACCACTTTTTATATTGATAAAGCTGATGCCGAAGCGCAAGATATTTTGCTCTGTGTCAAAGATAACGAAAAGAAAAGTACGCCAATAGGCAACGGTAGAGGGTTTCGTTATGGATTACAAAATGCTGAATATTACTTTAAATCTCAGGATGAAATGAAGTCTTTGTTTAGCGATTTGCCTGAAGCTATTATCAACATCCAAGAAGTTGTAAATAAAATAGAGCCATTTACCTTAGCTCGTAAAGTTTTGTTGCCTAAGTTTGATATTCCTGTCGAATTTCAAGATGCTCAAGATGAAATAGATGGAGGTAATCGCGGTGAAAATAATTATTTAAAACACCTTGCGTTTATAGGTGCCAAAATGCGATTTCCAAATATGGATGCCGACTTAAAAGAGCGCATTGATTTTGAACTATCAGTTATTGAAAAAACCGGTTATCCCGGTTACTTTTTAATTGTTCATGATTTTATTGTCGAGGCTAGAAAAATGGGTGTTACCGTGGGTCCGGGGCGTGGTTCGGCAGCAGGATCGGTGGTTGCTTATTGCTTGACTATTACCAATATTGACCCTATAAAATACGATTTACTTTTTGAACGGTTTTTAAACCCCGATCGTATTTCATTACCAGATATCGATATTGATTTTGACGATGAAGGTCGGCAAAAAGTAATTGATTATGTCATTAATAAATATGGGGCCAATCAAGTGGCTCAAATTATTACTTATGGCACCATGGCTGCAAAATCGGCTGTTCGCGATACGGCTCGGGTATTAGATTTACCGCTTCAAGAGGCTGATAGAATGGCTAAATTGATTCCATTAATCTCGCTTCAAAATATTTTTGGTGATGATGATAAAAGCAAGGCAAAACGAGGTAGCTTAAATGCCGATGACCAAGAAAATATAAAGACGCTTATTGAAATTGAAAAAGGGACTGACTTAGGCGCCATAACCTTGAGGCAAGCTAGAGCTATTGAAGGAACGATAAGAAATACTGGTATTCACGCTTGTGGTATGATTATTTCTCCCGAAAATATCTCAAATTTTATCCCGGTTGCTAAAGCCAAAGATTCAGAAATGTACGTCACACAATTTGACAATCACGTGGTGGAAACTGCGGGTTTGTTAAAAATGGACTTTCTAGGATTAAAAACGCTGACTTTAATAAAAGATGCCGTAAAAATTATTAAAGGACTCCACGGCATAACATTGATTCCGGATGATTTCCCGTTAAATGACCCTAAAACTTTCGAGCTTTTTCAACATGCCGATACCGTGGGTGTTTTTCAATATGAGTCGGCTGGAATGCAAAAAAATCTGCGCGCTTTAAAACCAACTGAGTTTGCCGATTTAATTGCCATGAACGCCTTGTTCCGTCCGGGACCCATGGAATATATTCCGTTATTTATTCAGCGAAAGCACGGCGAAGAAGCTATTGTTTATGACCTTCCAGAAATGGAAGACCAGTTAAAAGAAACTTATGGCGTAACAGTTTATCAAGAACAAGTGATGTTGCTCTCACAAACCATTGCAAATTTTACTAAAGGTGAAGCCGATAAGTTGCGCAAGGGAATGGGGAAAAAAGATCTTTCAATCTTGACCGTTTTAAAACCTAAATTTATCGAAAATGGGATTGCAAATGGGCATCCCGAAGCGATACTCGAAAAAATTTGGAAAGACTGGGAAAAATTTGCGGCGTATGCTTTTAATAAATCGCATTCGGTTTGTTACGCCTTTATCGGTTATCAAACGGCTTATTTAAAAGCCCATTACCCAGCCGAATTTATGGCGGCTTGCTTGTCAAATAATATGAGCGATATCAAGCAAATAACTTTTTTTATGGAAGCTTGCAAACGTTCCGGAATCAAGGTTTTAGGACCAGATATCAACGAGAGTTTCTTGAAGTTTTCTGTCAATAAATCGGGGGCAATTCGCTTCGGAATGGGCGCTATTAAAGGCGTTGGCGCTAATGCCGTAAATGCCATTGTAAAAGAGCGCAAAGAACACGGCAATTACAATTCGATTTTTGATATTGCTAAGCGGATTGATTTACATTCGGCAAATAAAAAAGTGTTTGACGGACTCATTTTAGCTGGTGCTTTAGATTCGCTTGCCGAGGTTGATAGGTCGCAATATTTTGCCTTAGACGATAAAAACCAGACTTTTATTGAGAAAGCTTTGCGATTTGGGAGCAAATTTCAAGAGCATAAAAATGCGTCTCAGGTATCACTTTTTGGAGAAACTTCTGAAGTCCAATTTGAAGAACCCAAATTTCCAGATGGCGAACCTTGGGGCATTATGGAAAAATTAGCCAAAGAAAAAGAAGTGGTAGGCATTTATATTTCGGGCCATCCGCTTGACGATTATAAAATAGAAATGCAAAATTTTTGCAATGCTTCGGTTGGATTGTTTAACAATAAGGAATCTTTGGTAGGTAAGGAATTGACAGTTGGTGGAATTGTTACCGATGTGCAGCATCGCGTTACTAAAAACGGCAAAGGTTGGGCCTCATTTGTATTAGAAGATTTTACCGATTCTTATGAGTTTAGAATGTTTAGTGAAGAGTATTTAAAATTTAAACATTTTCTAATACTCAATTCATTTTTGTATGGCCGGATAAAAGTTGAAAAAGGTTGGCAAGAAGGGCAGACCAATATTAAATTTATAGATGTCAAGTTGTTGCAAGATGTATTGGAAAATTTTACTAAAAAAATCACTTTAATTGTAGAACTCGAGAGTATAAATGAACGTTTTATAAACGAAATCAAAACCCTAGTTAAAGCGCATAAAGGCGATAAATTGTTAGGATTTAAGCTTGTAGATTCTAAAGAAAAAATTCAAGTCAATATGTATAGCCAAACTTATAAAATTAAGGTATCTAAACAATTGCTAGATGAATTTGAAAAATATCAAATACTGTTTAAATTGAATTAAAAATCATCGGGATTAAACGGAATATCGTCATCGGGGTCATGGGTGTCGTATTCAATTCCGGGTGGATTAAACAAACCCCAACGGTCAATAATGTAATTCCATTGGTCAAAGGTTTTCACCCATTCGGCAAACAAAATTCTAAACTCCTCTATTTCACCTCTTAATAGTTCTAAATAGT
>JAVHOP010000106.1:0-2217 GCA_036170135.1 Flavobacteriaceae bacterium
TCGCCTTTAACAGATGAAGATTTCAAACTATTTAAATCGCTTGATTTTTTTGAGATCGATTCGACCTATAAAGTTACAGCAACCTTAACTTATGTTACCAATGCCCCTGTATTTGAAATGCAAACCACGACTGATAGATTGCCATTATATAAAACTTATGCCCTAGCCAAATTTACCTTAAAGGGAAAAGAATTTGAGATTCCGATTTATCAAAGTCAGGAATTGATGTCTGACCCACAATATACCGATTATTTATTTTTACCCTTTAAAGATTTAACAAATGGCAAAAGTAGTTATGGTGGCGGACGATTTTTAGATTTAAAATTACCGCCAAATCACGGCAAAATGTTGGTTATTGATTTTAACGAAGCTTACAATCCGTATTGCGCTTATAATCATAAATTCTCTTGTCCCATTCCGCCCGATGCCAATGTTTTAGATATTGAAATTCCAGCCGGAGTTAAGGCTTATAAAGCACATGAATAGTGAAATTATCTGATTTCGGCGCTTCCCCAATAGTTAAAACTCGCCGGTTTCCAACCCGGTATATACATCGAATTTAATTGGGCTATTTTAAAACCATTATCTTTTATTAGTAGCGGAATATCTTTATTTAAATGACAACCGCCACCAACCTTTTTCCAAAGTGGATTGATTCTATTTTGCCATTTTTGAATAGCTAAATCAGGTGCTTTTCCGTGCTCGCAAAACAACAGTTTACCGTTTGGTTTGAGTACGCGTCTAATTTCTTCGAGGGCTTTTTGAACGTCGGGGATGGTACACAAAGCATAGGTAATGACTACGGTATCAAAACAATTTGAATCGGCTGGAATGTCTTCGGCGAAAGCCTGAATAAATTCGAAATCAAAAGGTAATTCTTGGGTGTTGATCTTATTTTTATGCCAAGTTTCAATTGACGGATCTATTGCGGTTAAATGTTTAACCAACTCTTTGTTGTAAAATGGCAAGTTTAATCCCGAGCCAATACCAATTTCTAAAACATTTCCTTGAGCATGTGGCACAATCTTAGCGCGCTGTATCCTGCTTGGTTTAAGACCACAGACACAATTAATAACACTGGGCAAAACGTATTTGTTGTAGAGATTCATTTTAAATTATTTCATCGCGCGATAGCGAATAATCTCAGCTTTTTCTATCGTAATTAAGCCGCCCGATTGAGCATCTTCAAACATCTGTTCAACCATTTTTACAAAACGTCTAATTTTATCTTCCGTGTCAACAATTTCAACAATCATTGGTAAATCTTGTGAAATGGTAAACAATTTTGCGGTGCTAATTTTAGAATTTGCACCAAAACCCATCACGCCTTTAGTGACAGTTGCGCCCGACAATCCTTGTTTTTTTGCCGAAAATACCAAGGCTTCATAAAGTGGCACACTTCCTAATTTATCGGATTCACCGATAAATATTCGCAATAATTTAGCATTCGGATTATTTTCCATAATTAACTCAATTTGAGAAGTAACATACCTAAATATACGGCAATTAAGCCAAAAATAACACTTGAACCCATGTACAAAAAGCTATATAAATATTGTCCGTCTTTTAACATATTCATCGTTTCAAGCGAAAAAGATGAAAATGTTGTAAAACCGCCACAGATTCCGGTTGCCAAAAACAAACGCCATTCGGGTGATACATTAAACTTTTCGGATAAGCCAAATATAATTCCGATTACCAAGCAACCTAAAATATTAACTGTAAAAGTTCCGAATGGAAAAGCCGATAAAAATTTAGATTGAATGGCTTGCGATAATAAATATCTAAAAATACCACCTATAAAACTGCCAATTCCAATTAAAGCAATAATTCTCATCGATACCTTTTTAATTAAAATTCGATTTTGGTATAGCTGCGCCAATTCCATTTTTCGGTAATTGTCCCTTTATTCAACATTATAATTCCGGGATTTGCCCGAATCATCGTTTTAAGGGTAGTTTCATCGCAAAACAATAAATCAAAATTTAGTTGATATTCTGCTTTTACCTTTAAGAAATCGGTTACTGGCGAAGCCGACATTGCAAAAACTTTATAGCCATTTTCTATGGCTTTATCAGATAATTCTTTGATATGCTTTAAACCATTTTTATGAGATTTATCTAAATTATACATTATGATAAGCATCAATTTTGGTTCTTGTAAAAGTTGTTCGGTTAAATCTTCGCCATCTTTTTCCATTGTAAAATCGTGGATTGG
>JAVHOP010000106.1:2317-9502 GCA_036170135.1 Flavobacteriaceae bacterium
AAAGTTGTTCGGTTAAATCTTCGCCATCTTTTTCCATTGTAAAATCGTGGATTGGCGGTATGTAACCTTCTTTAATCAGATCTGTTTTACGGCTTACAAAAACTGCTCCAGGCAGATTCCAAGGAGCTTCATCGGTATGGTAAGATTTAGCGATGCCGTTAATTTTGTAAACCCAAGTATCCTTGTAAACTGGTTTTTGAGCACCCTCTGGAAACCGCATGCCTTCGGTAATATTTTTGCCGATGGCATAAGGTCTAAAATCGATAATTGGCAAATAAGTTAAAACCTGATAAAGTATAAAAACAGAAAAAGCGACACTTAAGAAGGTTAGAGATTTCGCGATAAAATCCCCGAATAGGGGCTTAATTTCTTTGTGTTTTACTAACAGCCAAAAAATCATAAAAATTAAGACTACATTTTTATAAAAGGTTTGCCAAGGGGTTAATTTTATGGCGTCGCCAAAACAACCACAATCGGTTACTTTATTGTAATAAGCCGAATACCAAGTTAAAAATAAAAATACGCTAATCATCGCCAACAAACTATACGTTGTTAATTTTGATTTAAATCCAACAAGCAACATAACACCCAAAATCAATTCGGCCAAAATGAGTACGATAGAAAACTCAAGTGCCAAGGGCACCAAAAAAGTGAGATTTAAAACCTCTTCACTAAAATATTCTTCAAATTTGTAGGTTGATCCTAGCGGGTCAACCAACTTTACAAAGCCAGAAAACACAAAGGTTATTCCTACTAATAGACGCAAAGCTTGGGTGGTAATTTTCATCGATTTAAGTTTAGGTTGCTTGAGCTTGGTTCATTAAAATCAATGCAAAAACCGCATAATTTATCATATCTTGATAGTTGGCATCAATACCTTCGGACACCAGTGTTTTGCCTTTATTGTTTTCAATTTGTTTAACGCGCAATAGTTTCTGAATGATTAAATCGGTTAAAGAACTAATGCGCATATCGCGCCAAGCTTCACCGTAATCGTGATTTTTATTAAGCATTAAATCTTTGGTAATGGTGCTATGTTTTACATAATAAGCTTCGGCATCTTCTTGCGATAAATCTGGTTGTTCGGCTACACCCAACTCTAATTGAATCAATGCCATAATTGAATAATTAATGATGCCAACAAATTCCGACGCTTCATCTTCATTAATTTTGCGCACAGTATTATTTTGTAGTTGACGAATGCGTTGCGCCTTGATATAAATTTGATCGGTTAACGAAGGCAAACGTAAAATACGCCAAGCACAACCATAATCGGTCATCTTTTTAACAAATAATCCTTTACATTTGTCGATTATAGTGTCGTATTGATTTGAAGTTTTTTGCATGAAACTTTTAATTATTTATGTAAATTTCGAACAAATTTAACAATAATTATTAAGCTTGTCGCTTTTTAAATTTTCGAAAAATATTGTAGTTAAAGCTACTTATTAAAAAAATAAATTATGAAAAACATCGCCGTTTTTTGTGGATCGAGCATCGGCTTTAATCCCGAATATAGAATAGCTGCAACAAAAGTGGGACTTTATTTTGCTAAAAAAAATATCGGGCTCGTTTATGGTGGCGGAAAAATTGGTATGATGGGCGCCTTAGCAGATGCTTTGTTAAGTCAAAATGGTCATGTAACAGGCGTTATCCCACATTTATTAAGACATAAAGAAGTTTTTCATGGCAGCATTAGCGAAATGATTGTAACCAAAACTATGAGTGAGCGCAAAGTTACCATCAGCAAAATGGTAGATGGCTATATTGCCTTAGCAGGCGGTTTTGGAACCTTAGATGAATTATTTGAAGCCTTAACTTTAGGACAGTTAGGTATAGAAAGTAAGCCAATTGGCTTACTAAATACAAATGGTTTTTTTGATTTTGCTCTAAAACAATTGGATGTGATGGTAAGCGAAGGTTTTTTAAAATCTACCAATAGAGAAATGTTGCAAGTAAGCGATACGGTTGAAGAACTCATCGCAAAAATGGAAACTTATACAGCGCCAAAAATGACCAAAGTAGTCAATACGGTCGCTTCAAAATAAAATTTATATGAAGCAGCGTATCAATTGCAAAGGGCAATTAATTGATTTATCAGTACCTAAGGTCATGGGCATTTTAAATTGCACACCCGATTCATTTTATGACGGTGGCAAATACCAATCGGATGCTTCGCTGTTAAATCAGGTCGAAAAAATGTTGAATGAAGGAGCCACTTTTATTGATATAGGCGCCTATTCTTCACGTCCAAATGCACAGAATATTTCAGAAGATGAAGAGCTTAAACGCAGTTTAAATGCGGTAATTTTAATCTTATCAAAATTTCCAGACACCCTAATCTCTATCGATACTTTTAGAAGTAAAATTGCCAAAGAGACAGTAGATGCTGGCGCGTGTATGCTTAATGATATTTCGGGTGGCAGTTTAGATAAAGAGCTGTTTAAAACCATTGCAAAACTGCAGGTACCTTATGTGTTGATGCACATGCAAGGCAACCCACAAACCATGCAACTCAATCCAAGATATCATGATATTATTTGTGATTTGCGCTTGTATTTTTCAGAAAAAATTAATCAATTAATGGCTTTAGGCGTTAACGATATAATTTTAGATGTCGGATTTGGATTCGGAAAAACTATCGAACAAAATTATGCCCTTTTAAAAAATTTAGATTTGTTTCAATGTTTTGAATTGCCAATATTAGCAGGACTTTCAAGAAAATCGATGTTGTATAAAGTGCTCAATACATCGCCAAAAGAAGTCCTAAATGCCACTACAGTTGCCAATACCATCGCGCTCCAAAATGGCGCTTCAATTTTGCGTGTTCACGATGTTAAAGAAGCAATAGAAACCATTAAAATTGTCAAACAGTTGCCCGAATAATTATGAAAAACTTGAGGTACTTTTACATTTTTGCACTTTTAATTGGTTGTTCTAAACAGGAATTAAAATTACCAAAACTTCAGTCAGATGGTATTGCTGAGGTTTATAATAATTCGGCTGTTTGGATATTTTATGCCGTTAAAAATCAAGATACCATTGCCGAACTAAACCAAGGAAACCGCATTGAAACTACCAATTGGTTGTTTAATATTGACCGCCGACTGACTTTAAAACAAATTTACGTCCCCTTTAAAAAGCTCTTAGAAAAACGTCAAAAAGTATCGCCACATCATATAGATGGGCTCCTGAACTATTTCAGTTTTGCCGATACCATCTCACATAAAGTTTCCTTTTTGCCCTTTTCTTTTAAAGAAATTGCCTATAAGTCATCGCCTCTTAAAGATACATCCAAATTAAATTTTTCATTTTATAAACAAGATTTCTCTTTTAAAAATAAGTTTTATTTATATAACCAACTCGATTCTGTTATAAACCATAATTTTGATAATACCGAAGCTTATTCAAACTTAAATTTTTATTATCAAGAAAATATCAACTTTGAAAAATATGTCACCATTAAAGCGCAATGGTATCAAATAACAAATCAAAAATACCAAACAGCCACAACCGATTATTATTTTAAATAGCAGTTTTTACGGCAATTATTTAGTATTTTTACTTCAAAATTATTCATATTGGACTATTTAAATTTTAACTTTTTAGATATTTTAGACATTTTATTAGTAGCTTTTTTGCTTTACACTATTTACAAATTAGTAAGAGGAACGGTGGCTATCAATATTTTTTTAGGTATCGGTATGCTTTATCTAATTTGGAAATTGACCGAAGTTTTACAAATGGAATTGCTGAGTGATATTTTAGGAAAGTTTATTGGCGGTGGATTTATAGCCCTAATTATTGTGTTTCAGCAAGAAATTAGAAAGTTTTTATTAATGTTAGGTTCTACAAACTTCACTTCAAAAAAGGGATTTTTAAAAGGACTTAACTTGTTAAATAACGAGTTAATTGAAGTTACTAATATCGATGCCATTTTAGAAGCCTGCAATGAAATGTCGGAAACAAAAACTGGTGCACTCATCATTTTAAAGCGAAATAATAGCCTTGATTTTGTAAAAGACACTGGCGATTATATGGATATTGAAGTCAACCGTCCGATTTTAAAAAGTATTTTTTACAAAAATTCGCCACTCCACGATGGTGCCATTATTATTGAAGATAATAAAATAGTTGCCTCTAGAGTTATTTTACCGGTATCAAAAGATGCGCACATTCCGTTGAGGTTTGGTTTAAGACATCGCGCCGGAATAGGTATTACCAATAGAACCGATGCGCTTGCGCTGATTGTCTCTGAAGAAACAGGTGAAATTTCTTATATCAAAGACAGCGAGTTTGTGCTCTACAAAAATCTGGAAGATTTGAACTTGAAAATAAGAAAAGACCTTGCCGATTAAGCTTATTCGGCTGCTTTTATAAATTACAACTCCGCAGAGCTAAAAGGTGTCAATAAGGAGAAAAGTTTTTATTTGTCGCGAGCAAGCAATAGCGTATTAAACTTTTTTATCCAAATAGCGAGACATATCGTGATTTGTTTGGCATACAAAATTAAATGCGTTACTCTTCTAAAATTTGAGTCTCACGAATAAATTGGATTTCATATAATTTACTATAATAGCCTTGTTTATCTAGCAATTCGTTGTGTGTGCCTTGCTCTACAATTTTGCCTTTATCTAAAACAATAATATTATCAGCTTTTTTAATTGTTGCTAAACGGTGTGCAATTATAATTGATGTCCTGCCCTGAGTAATTCTTTTGGTAGCTTTTTGGATGAGCTTTTCGGAATAGGAATCTATTGATGATGTTGCCTCGTCTAAAATTAAAATGCTCGGTTTTGTAACAAACGCTCTTAAAAACGCAATTAATTGTCGCTGACCAGATGAAAGCATTGCGCCGCGCTCTTTGACGTTATAATTAAAACCACCAGGCAGCGAATCTACAAATTTTTTGATACCAATTTTTTCGGCAGCTTCTTCAACAGCTTCCAAAGTGATATCTTTTTTAGTTAAAATAATGTTGTTATAAATAGTATCGGCAAACAAAAAAACATCTTGAAGCACCACCGCAATATGATTGCGCAGTGAATTTATTTGGTAATCGGCAATATTAATGCCATCAATTAAAATTTCGCCACTATCAATATTATAAAAACGATTCAACAAATTAATAATAGTCGATTTTCCAGCTCCTGTAGCGCCAACAATGGCTACAGTTTCGCCTTGTTTTACTTCAAAAGAAATACCATTTAAGATTGGTTGATCTACTAAATAGCTGAATTTTACATCCTTAAAAGTAATATTTCCTTTGATGTTATTAGTTTTGTATGTTCCTTTATCCAACTCTTTTTCGTCTTCATCTAAAATTGTAAAAACCTTATCGGCGGCGACCATTCCCATTTGTAAGGTATTGAATTTATCGGCTATCTGGCGCAAAGGTCTGAACAACATCTGACTCATCATAATAAAACTCATGATTTCACCAATGCTAATCGCATGATTGGTTGCAGCTTTTAAACCACCATACCAAACTACAAAACCAAGTGCAATACTGGTTAATATTTCGGCAATTGGGAAAAATATAGAAAAATACCAAACCGTTTTAATATGTGCTTTTTTATGTTTCTCATTGATAACTTTAAATTTTTCGTACTCAATATCTTCACGACTAAACAATTGAACAATTCTCATGCCAGAAACACGCTCTTGTACAAAGCTATTTAAATTGGCAATTTGATTTCTAACATCGTTAAAAGCTCCAATAATTTTAATTTGGAATATGTTGGTAGCATAGATAATAACGGGCAGAACTGTCAACACAATTAACGATAATTGCCAATTCATATAAATCATTAAAAACATGATCACTACCATTTTAAGTAAATCGCTAATAATCATAAATAAGCCTTGACCAAAAACGCTTGCAATGGTTTCAATATCACTTACCACTCGTGTTACCATTTTGCCTACTGGAGTCGATGAAAAATATTGCATCTTAAATTGCATCAAATGTTTATAAGTTTTAAGTCGCAAATCTTTGATGATGTTTTGGCCTAGCCAATTGGCAAAATAGATAAATAAGAATTGTAAAAAAACCTCAGCAAAAAGCGCCAAAAACATATAAATGGTGAATTGCAAAAGCATCGGCGCATTTTTGTTAGTGATGTAATCATCGACCAATTGTTTTAATAACCAAGGTCTTATCGCCGCCACTATGGCTAATAATATGGTAGAAAATGATGCGACAAAAAAGTGTATTTTGTAATCGTTAACAAACTGCAAGAGCCTGAAAAACAATTTAGAATCGAATGCCTTTCCTGCTATTTTAGAATCTCTTTTTGTGTCCTTTTTTTCCATAAAATGTCCTAAATTACATAAACAAGTTGTCTGGGTATTCAATTTTAGTTAAAAATAAACCTTTAGCATAAGCCGAAAATCCGGCTTTACGCCTGTCTCTACTTTCAATTAAGGTTTTCATATAACTCACTTCACTTTTGCCTGTTCCTATATTTACAAGCGTTCCAACAATGGCTCTAACCATGTTTCTTAAGAATCGGTTGGCCGATATTGTAAAAATTAATTCTTGTCCGTTTTGTTGCCAATACGCTTCGGTAATATTACAATCATAAGTTTTTACATCGGTTCTAGATTTAGAAAAACATTTAAAATCAGTATATTCTAACAAATATTTTGTCGCTTCACTCATTTTTTCAATGTTGAGCTTATGCTGATGGATTTGCCAAGTGGTTTCGGATAAAAACGGATCTCTTCCTAAAAAAATATAATATTGATAGGTGCGACTTATCGCGTCAAAACGGGCGTGAGTATTATCTTTTACTTGAAATATTTTATAAATCACAATAGAATCTGGCAAGAAAGAATTCATTTTATGTGTTAATTCATCGGTATTTAAAGCCCTTTCAATATTGAAATGTGCAAAAAATTGCGATGCATGTACGCCAGCATCCGTTCTACCGGCACCAAAGAGGATAACGGTCTGTTTTAATAGTATTTGCATGGCATCTTGCAAAACCTGCTGAACACTCATGTCGTTTGGCTGATATTGCCATCCGTGAAAATCAGTTCCTTTATAGGCTAAATTGATAAAATATCTCAAAAAGTGTATTTTTGTTGGCGCAAAGATACAAGAGTATTTTATGTATTTGTTTTTCCTTAGCTTTCATTCCTTTTAAAAAATGGTTAAAATTTTATTATTATCTGATACGC
>JAVHOP010000107.1:0-30458 GCA_036170135.1 Flavobacteriaceae bacterium
ACCATGAACTGGGCAAAGGCTGATAATAACTTGATTAAAGACCTTAAAGATTTTACAGCTACCTTTTTTCAGAAAAAGACTCTTTTGGAAGTCTTACTAAAGTATTCAGTTTTTGATACCAGCGATACATTGCTCGTCATGCGACCCTATCAAATTGCAGCCACAGAGCGGATGTTATGGAAAATTAAAAGTTCGTATCAATCAAAAAAATGGTCAAGCACAGATGGTGGCGGTTATATTTGGCACACCACAGGCTCAGGCAAAACACTCACCAGTTTTAAAGCTGCACGATTAGCAACACAATTGGAATTTATTGATAAAGTATTCTTTGTAGTTGACCGTAAAGACTTGGACTTTCAAACGATGAAAGAATATCAGCGATTTTCGCCCGATAGTGTGAACGGTTCAGATAGTACAGCAGGTTTAAAGCGGAATATTGAAAAAGATGATAATAAAATTATTGTAACTACTATTCAGAAGCTCAATAACCTCATGAAAACGGAGAATGATTTAGCCATTTACCAAAAGCAAGTCGTTTTCATTTTCGATGAAGCCCATCGCTCGCAATTTGGTGAAGCCCAAAAGAATCTGACTAAGAAATTTAAAAAATTCTATCAATTTGGCTTTACCGGAACGCCGATTTTTCCACAAAATGCTTTAGGTGCTGAAACTACGGCAAGCGTTTTCGGTCGTGAATTACATTCGTATGTAATTACCGATGCCATTAGAGACGAAAAAGTACTGAAATTCAAAGTTGATTATAACGATGTACGACCACTGTTTAAAAGCATAGAAACAGAAATTGATGAGAAAAAATTAAGTGCAGCCGAAAACAAAAAAGCTTTGCTTCATCCAGAACGCATCAAAGAAATATCCCAATACATTTTACAGAATTTCAGGATAAAAACCCATAGAAATCAAGGAAGCAACAAAGGCTTTAATGCTATGTTTGCGGTAAGCAATATTGATGCAGCCAAATGTTATTATGAGGAATTAAACAACTTGCAAAAAGAAAGCGAAAAGCCATTAAAAATTGCAACAATATTCTCCTTTGCAGCCAACGAAGAGCAGAGTGCCATAGGTGAAATAGTTGACGAGAGCTTTGAACCTTCGGCAATGGATAGCAGTGCCAAAGAGTTTTTAACCAAAGCTATCAACGACTATAACGCCATGTTCAAAACCAGTTATGGCGTTGACAGCAATGAGTTTCAGAATTATTATCGTGACCTTGCCAAACGTGTAAAGAACAAAGAGATAGACCTAATTATTGTAGTTGGAATGTTCCTCACCGGTTTTGATGCGCCTACGCTCAACACCTTGTTCGTTGATAAAAATCTGCGCTATCACGGTTTAATACAAGCCTTTTCACGCACAAACAGAATTTATGATGCCACAAAGACCTTTGGAAATATTGTAACATTCCGAGATTTAGAAACAGCAACCATTGATGCCATTACGCTGTTTGGTGACAGTAACACTAAAAACGTTGTCCTTGAAAAGAGTTACAAAGAATATTTGGAAGGGTTTACAGATGTTGCCACAGGTGAAGCACGCAGAGGTTATGTAGAAGTAGTAAAAGAGTTAAATGAAAAGTTCCCTAATCCTGATGAAATCGTAAAAGAGAAGGACAAAAAGGACTTTGCAAAACTATTCGGAGAATATTTGCGGGTAGAAAACATACTTCAGAATTATGATGAATTTGCTAATCTCAAAGCACTTCAAGTAATTGACATAAATAATCCTGAGGCAATAGAAGAATTTAAAAAAGCTCATTTTGTAACAGATGAGGATATTGCTGTAATGCGCAACATTGAATTGATCAAAGAAAGGACAGTTCAGGATTATCGTTCTACTTATAATGATATACGTGATTGGTTAAGGCGTGAAAGATTTGGAAAGGAATCAGAGGAATCAAAAATTGATTGGGATGATGTAGTGTTTGAGGTGGACTTACTAAAATCGCAAGAAATAAATCTGGATTACATTCTTGAATTGATTTTTGAGCATAACAAGAAAACTAAAGACAAAGGCACTTTGATTGCTGAAATACGCAGGGTGATTCGTGCAAGTGTTGGAAACAGAGCAAAAGAGAGTTTAGTTGTTGATTTTATCAATGAAACCGACCTTGACACGCTTCAAGATAAAGCGAATGTAATAGATTCATTTTTTGCTTATGCTCAAAGTAAACAGAAAACGGAAGCTTCAGAATTAATTGCTGAAGAAAATTTAAATGAAGAAGCAGCAAAGCGATATATTACAGCTTCTTTAAAACGTGAATATACTAGTGAAAATGGAACAGAACTGAATGCTCTTTTACCGAAAATGAGTCCTTTAAATCCTCAATATTTGACAAAAAAACAAAGTGTTTTTCAAAAGTTGACTTTGTTTGTAGAGAAGTTTAAAGGAATAGGAGGTCAATTATGATTAAAGCCCACGCAGTTGCAAACATGCCGAATGCTTTCGGGACCAAAGCGCTTGCAAAGCCAACGTACATGGCAGACTGAAATAAAACGCCAGCTAATAACAGCGGTTTGTCATGATAGTGAGTTTAGTGCTTCGTATGACAGTTTATCCAATTGATACACCTAAACAAAACCCAAAAAATCTCGTTTAAATTTTTAAATTTGTAGAACGAACCAAAAATCTACTTAAAGTGAAAAAGTCTTTTCAGTTGTTTACTATTCTTTATTTGGTAATTGTAGCGCAATCTTGCCAATCGCCACAAGAAAAAGAAATTCAATCTTGGAAAAATCAAGCAAAAAATGTTGAAATTATCCGCGACAACTATGGGGTACCGCATATTTACGGACATACCGATGCCGATGCTGTTTTTGGGATGCTCTATGCCCAATGCGAAGATGATTTTAATCGCGTAGAACAAAATTATATTTGGGCAATTGGCAGATTGGCAGAAGTAGAAGGCGAACAAGCTATTTACAGCGATTTACGGGCGCGTTTGTTTATGACGATGGACGAAGCCAAAGAGAATTATAATCAAAGTCCGGAATGGCTCAAAAAACTGTGTCAAGCTTTCGCAAATGGGATTAATTTTTATCTGTATTCACATCCCGAAGTCAAACCAAAATTGTTGACCCATTTCGAACCTTGGATGCCGATGTATTTTAGCGAAGGTTCAATTGGTGGTGATATTGAGCGCATTTCGACTGAACGACTTCAGGCATTTTACGAAAATAAAACGGCTTTGGCTTTAAATGAAGATGGAAATGGATTGAATGATAGCAATCGATTTCAAGAACCAAAAGGATCTAACGGCATTGCAATTTCGGGAAAGTTAACAAAATCGGGAAACGCGATGTTGTTAATCAATCCGCATACTTCTTTTTATTTCAGACCCGAAGTTCATGTGGTAAGCGATGAAGGTTTAAATGCTTATGGCGCGGTAACTTGGGGACAATTTTTTGTTTATCAAGGTTTTAATGATAAAACAGGTTGGATGCACACCTCAACTTATACCGATGTGATGGATGAATACAAAGAGACCATCACCGAAAAAGATGGTAAAAAAATGTATCAATATGGCGAAGAATGGAAACCTGTTAAAAGTACTGAAGTAACCTTAAAATATAAAGATGGTGCTGTTTTAAAAGACAGAACCTTTACAATGTATCACACACATCACGGACCTATCACCGAAATTATTGACGGTAAATGGACGGCTATTTCGATGATGTGGACGCCAATTAAAGCTTTAGAACAGTCGTTTATAAGGACAAAACAATCCGATTATAAAGGTTTTAAAGAGATGATGAACTTGAGGGCAAATTCATCTAACAATACAGTTTTTGCCGATGCACAAGGAGATATTGCTTATTTTCACGGGAATTTTATTCCAAAAAGAAACCCAAAATTTGATTATACCAAACCGCTTGATGGCAACAATCCTGAAAATGATTGGCAAGGGCTTCATACCGTTGACGAAGTTATTCATATTTTAAATCCGCAAAACGGTTGGATAGAAAATTGTAATTCAACCCCTTTTACTGCAGCCGGTGCTTTTAGTCCGAAAGTAGAAGATTACCCAATTTATATGTCGGCTAATGAGCAAAATCACCGCGCCATTCATGCCATAGCGCAACTCGAAAATCAAAAAGACTTTACCTTAGAAAGTTTAATTAACCTGGCGTATGATTCTTATTTACCGGCATTTAAAGATTTGATTCCAGGTTTAGTTCGTGCTTACGATAATCATCAAAAAGCTTATAAAGATTTAAAAGAAGCTATTGATGTTCTAAGAACTTGGGATTTTAGGACTTCCGAAAGTTCTGTAGCCATGTCATTAGCGCATTTTTATGGAATGACTTACAGCAAAGATGGCAAAAAACCAGAAGGTTTATCGGATATGAAATTACTACAATATTTTGGAAATCAATCACCTGAAAGCGAAAGACTTGATATGTTTACTAAAACTGTAAACCAGTTAACTACCGATTTTGGAACTTGGAATACGCCTTGGGGAGACATCAACCGATACCAACGAATCAATGGCGCTATCCGTCAAGCTTTTAATGATTCATTACCAAGTATCCCTGTTGGATTAGCATCGGGTAGATGGGGCGCTTTGGCAGCTTTTGGAGCAAACTATACCAATAATACTAAGCGTATTTATGGCACACGTGGCAATAGTTTTGTAGCCGTTGTTGAATTTGGCAAAAAAGTTAAAGCCAAAACCTTATTAGCAGGTGGAAATAGTGGCGACCCAAAATCACCTCATTTTGGCGACCAAGCACAAGCTTATTCTAAAGGGCAGTTTAAAGACATTTTTTATTATAGAGAAGATGTTTTAAAACACGTCGAAAAGCAATACCATCCCGGAAATTAAATGGTAAAACGTGTGATTTTTAATAAACTAGGAAGCGAAATTCTAAAGATAACTCTAAAATTAAGCGTTGCCGGTATTTTAATTGGGTTGCTTCACGAATATGATTTGCTTATTGCGCTCTTGCTTTTAAGCTATATCGTTTGGAAATTAAAAGTAGAAGTTTTTAAAAAAGACCATCAAAATTATGTGTTGCTTATAGGAATGATCATTACCGGAATTATTGGAGTTACTGCCGAAAATTGGGGCATACGCAATCATTTTTGGATTTACCACAATTTAAGCAATAATAGAGTATTTCCGTATTGGCTTCCATTTGCTTGGGCTTTGGCGTTCTATTTAATCTATAAAATTGAAAAATCTATTCTAACTTATGTTAGGCCAAAAAATATAGCTTATAAAATTATGATTTTTGTTTTGGTTGCGCTGATTTTCCCAGTTTTAGGTGAAATTGTTACCATTAATTTAGGCGTATGGACCTATACTTGGCCCTATCAATTTTTCGGAGTTCCGCTAGTTGCAGTCCTTTTGCTGATACTTTTACACACTTTTGTGAATTCAATTTTTTTAATTATATGCAACCGATTCAATATTTATGATCGGGTTTTTACGATTGATTAAATACAGTTTTTAATCACCTTTAAACTATTTATTTCATTTATAAAAATAATTCTATATTTATCGTAACAAAATATTAAAAAGCTTGTCTCATTAAAAAATCAATTAATCTTAAATCTTATGAAAAAAATTAAATTATTATTTGCAGCAATCTCAATGTGTACTGGTTTACAAATGTTTGCACAAACTGCCGATGAGGTAATTTCTAAATATTTCGAAAACACAGGCGGAATTGAAAATTGGCAAAAACTTCAAGGTGTAAAAATGAGTGCCATTATCAATCAACAAGGAATGGAAATTCCTTTAGAAATAATCCAATTAAAAGGGGGCAATCAAATGACTATTATCAACTTTCAAGGAAAACAAATTATGCAGGGTGTGTTTGATGGCAAAACACTTTGGAATACCAACTTTATGACCCAAAAAGCCGAAAAAAGTGATAAAGAAGCTACTGACAATATGATGCTTGATAAAAATGATTTCCCAGATCCTTTTTTAAATTACAAAGAAAAAGGTTATACCGTCGAGCTTTTAGGTGAAGAAGCCATTGATGGCACGCAAACTTTTAAAATTAAGTTAGTAAAAGAACCGATTACTGTTGATGGTAAAAAAGAAGATAACATCTCTTATTATTTCTTTGATAAAGATAACTTTGTTCCGATAGCTGTACAATCTGAAATAAAATCAGGACCTTACAAAGGACAAATAGGAGAATCAAAATTCAGTGATTACCAAGAAATTGAAGGCGTTTTCTTTCCTTTTTCAATTTCTCAAGGTTTAAAAGGACAACCTGGTCAAGCCATTACAATGAGCAAAATAGAAATTAATCCCACAGTAGATCCAAACGCTTTTAAATTTCCTGAAGAAACGCCTGCTAAACAAGAGGATAAAAATTAGTCAAACAAATCCTCAATAATATTGGGGATTTGTTTTACAACTAACCTAAAATTTATAAACATGAAAAAGTTATTTTTTATAATGGTATGTCTGTTGGCATTTGGTTTTATTTCTATCAATGCATCGGCACAAACAACTACAAAAATTGACGCTAAAGATTTATTTGGAAACCTTTCTGCACGTCATATTGGACCTGCTTTGATGAGTGGCAGAATTATAGAACTAGAAGCGCATCCTAAGAGCGCTCGAATTATTTATGTTGGAACGGCAGGTGGTGGAGTTTGGAAATCTAATGATGCCGGTACCACTTTTAATTCAATTTTTGATGATTATGCACAATCTATCGGTGCCATTGCAATCGATCCAAATGATCCCGATAATGTGGTTTATGTAGGGACTGGCGAAACATGGACACGTAATAGTGTCTCAATAGGCGATGGTTTGTACAAAACTAAAGATGGCGGTAGCACATGGTCAAAATTAGGCTTTGAAAAATCGGAGCGGATTTCGAAAATTATTGTCAATCCTAAAAATTCAAAAGAAATTTATGTTGCGGTTCTTGGAGCGCTATGGTCAGATAGCGACGAAAGAGGTGTTTATAAATCTACTGATGCCGGTACTACTTGGCAAAAGGTGCTTTATGTAAATACCAAAACCGGCGCAGCCGATCTAACGATAGATCCTACAAATCCAAATATCCTTTATGCTTCAATGTGGGAATTCAGACGCACGCCTTGGTCTTTTGAGTCGGGTGGAGCCAATAGTGCTTTATATAAATCTATCGATTCAGGTAAAACCTGGAATAAAATCCATAATGGTTTTCCCAATGGTAATTTAGGACGTTTAGGTATCGCCGTAGCCCCATCAAACCCTAATATTTTATATACGGTAATCGAAGCTAAAGAAGATTCAAAAAAAGGACTTTATAGAAGTGATGATGCCGGAGCCAGTTGGAAACAACTCAATAATGATTTCGGAATTACCGTCAGACCATTTTATTTTTCGCGAATTACAGTCGATCCAAGAAATCCTGATGTGATTGTAAAAGGCGGTTTAAGCGGCTCAATCTCTAGAGATGGAGGTAAAACTTTTAAGGATTTAGGAAATATGCATAGCGATATTCACGACATCATTTTTGATATCAATGATTCTGATAGAATGTATTTTGCAACTGATGGTGGTGTATATCGTTCTTGGAATGGTGGCACAACAATGGAAATTGTTGAAAACCTGCCGGTTTCTCAATTTTATCAGATAAGTGTTGATGATGCCGAACCTTATAATATTTACGGCGGACTTCAAGATAATGGTTCTTGGTATGGACCTTCTTCGTCTGAAGGTGGAATTAATGCAAAAGACTGGCTTTCAATTGGAGCTGGTGATGGCTTTCGGGTTTTAAAACATCCAACCAAAAACATTATTTATTCCGAAATGCAAGGCGCCGAAAATGTTTGGCGTTACGATGTTGATAATAAATTGGTTAAAACCATTCAGCCTTTAGCTAAAAAAGGCGACCCAAAATTGCGTTTCAATTGGAATGCACCAATGGCAATAAGCAATTTTAAACCAAATCGGTTTTATATGGGCAGTCAGTTTTTACATAAATCGGAAGATATGGGTGATACTTGGACAATTATTTCACCCGATTTAACCACAAACGATAAAACCAAACAAGAACAAGAAAATTCAGGCGGTTTATCTAAAGATAATTCGGGAGCCGAAAATTATACAACCATTTTTACCATAACCGAATCGCCTTTAGATGAAAATGTGATTTGGGTTGGAACCGATGATGGCAATGTACAAGTAACGCAAGATGGTGGTAAAACTTGGACAAATACTTCGATGAACATTGAAGGTTTGCCAAAAAATACTTGGGCTTATCATATTGAAGCTAGTGTGTTTAACAAAGCAACTGCTTATGCCGTTTTTGATGGTCATGGTAGGGGCGATATGCACTCATACGCATACAAAACAAGCGATTTTGGTAAAACTTGGAAAAATATTATTACCGATGAAGTTGTTGGATTTGTTAGAAATATTCAAGAAGATTATGTCAATCCAAACTTATTGTTTTTAGGAACAGAATTCGGATTATACATCACTTTAGATGGCGGTTTAAGCTGGAGCAAGTTTACTAAAAATATGCCATCTGTAGCAGTACATTTTATAGATATTCAAAAGAAAACCAATGATTTGGTAATGGCAACTCACGGTAGGGGAGTCATTATTATCGATGATATTTCACCTTTACGGGAAATTAATGAGAATGCCTTAAAAGAGGATGTACATTTCTTTAATTCAAAACCAACGGTTATGGTTGACCAAAGTGGATTTTCGGATAGTTTTGGAAGTGAAACCGAATTTGTTGGTGCTAATCCGTCAAGAGCTGCACAGATAAAATACTTGTTGCCAAAACGTCATACTTTTGGCAAAATGACACTCGAAATTCAGGATATGGACGGAAAAGTTTTATCAACTTTATCTCCTGGAAAAGCTAAAGGAATCAACATTGTAGATTGGGCATATACCATTAAACAACCTAAAGTAGCCAAAGGAAAAACCTTTAGTTTTGGTGGTTTTACATCACCTCGAGTGAAAGCTGGAACCTACAAAGCCGTGATTACTAAAGGTAATAAAACCTTTGAACATCAATTTGAATTGGTTTATGACAAACATGCCAACCTTACACAAGCCGATAGAGATTTGCAATATCAAACAACCATGAAATTATATGATATGACGCAAGAATTAGCCTATATGATCTATGATTTAGATGCCCGAATTGATGCTTTAAAAGATATTTCTAAAAAGGAAATAGATAAGTTAAATGACCTTAAAAAAACCTTGGTTGTAACAACAGGCGATAATTATGTGGGAACTGCAGAACCACAATTAAGAGAGAAAATGGCCGACTTATACAGTAAATTAGCCAGTAATTATGATAAACCAAATACTAGCGAATTGGATAATCTCAACATGATTGTTGAACGATTTAATAAAGCTAAATCCGATTTTGATTTACTTAAAAAGAAATCAAAGCTTAAAAACTTTAAAATTAAAACCTTCGAAGAATTTTTGAAAGATTAAGAAAAAAAAGCCGTCTCAATCAAAATTTGAGGCGGTTTTTTATTTTCACAAGGTTTCGTGTCATAATTGTATGTAAATTTTATAGACTTAATCTTAGAGTGAAGTTTAATTTGTAATCTCCAAAAAAAATTTATTTTTATAGCCTTAATTATAAATTGGAAACGAAATCGTATCTTTGCGCATAATTTTCAATAAAATAGGTCGCTTTATCTGTTCATTCCGAACATATTTTTTACAACAACTTATTTATAATTTGTGTGATTTAGATTAAAAACTCAGGTTTTTAAGTTATGAGTTCTTACAATTAATTGATAATTATAACAATTTATGTATCAACATTTAATTAAAATCAAGTAATAAAATTTATGGCAAAATCGCAACAAACCTTTAGCAAGATAGAAAGGGAAAAAAAACTTCAAAAAAAGAGAGAAGACAAAGAGAAGAAACGCATCGCGCGAAAAGCGAGTTCTAAAGGAGGTGGCCTAGAAAATATGTTGGTTTATGTTGATGAATATGGAAATTTTACCGATACGCCACCCGATCCTGCCAATAAAGTTAAAATAGAAGCTTCGAGTATTGAGATAGGCGTTCCTAAAAAAGAGGATCGCGAAGAAGAAGTTGCCGAAAAGCTTGGCAAAGTCTCATTTTACGATTCTTCAAAAGGTTTCGGTTTTATTATTGAAGGACTTACGCAGGAAAAATATTTTGTCCACGTTAGTGGTTTAATTGATGAAATAAAAGAAAATGACAAAGTATCTTTTGAATTAGAACGTGGACTTAAAGGAATGAATGCCATTAAAGTTAAAAGAGTTTAGCCTCGATACATCCACCATTTCAATCCATAAAAGTTACTTCTATTAAACGTACTTTTGTCGTTTAACACCAATTAAATATGTCAACATTTTTAGAATTAGGAATTCGACAAGAATTTATCACTGCTTTAGAAGCATTGGGCATTAAAAATCCAACGGAAATTCAAGAAAAAAGCATTCCTGTGTTATTGAAATCTAAAACCGATTTTATTGGTTTTGCACAAACAGGAACCGGTAAAACGGCTGCCTTTGGTTTGCCAATTTTGCAACAAATCAATCCTGATTTGCCAACCATTCAAACTTTGATTTTGGCGCCAACGCGTGAATTAGTTCAGCAAATACAAAAACAGTTGTTCAAATTCACCAAATTTGTCGATAAAAAAATATTTATCGAGGGCGTTTATGGCGGCGAAAAAATTGAAAAACAAATTCAATCTTTAAAAAGAACCACACATATTATTGTCGCTACACCGGGTAGATTAATAGACTTAATAGAGCGTGGCGAACTAGATTTAAAGCATATTTCGACCCTTGTTTTAGATGAAGCCGATGAAATGTTGAGCATGGGCTTTAAAGAAGATTTGAATCGAATTTTACGTTATACAACAGGCAAACGGAATACCTGGCTTTTTTCGGCTACGATGCCAGATGAAATTCAGAATATCATCAAAAAATATATGTCGAATCATGCGGCTCGTGTAGAAATCAATAAAAATACTTTGGTTAATGCCAACATTACCCACCAATATATTAAAACCAGTGTTAAAGAAAAAGTCAATGTTTTAATTGCTTTATTGGATAAACGTCGTGGCGAACGGGGCATTATTTTTTGTAGAACCAAACTCGGCACACAAAGTTTAACCGAAAAACTAAAATTAGAAGGCTTTTCGGTTGCTGCTTTAGAAGGCGATATGCAACAACGCGATCGTGATAAGGCCATGCGTGCTTTTAAAAACGGCAAACTTCAAATCTTAATTTCTACCGATGTTTCGGCTCGTGGCATTGATGTCAATAATTTGGCTTTTGTTATTCACCACCAACTGCCCGAACAATTAGAATATTATACCCACCGAAGTGGGCGGACTGCCAGAGCCGGTAAAGCTGGCTATTCTATCGCGTTAATTCTTCCAACCGAATTGCCATTGATTCAAAATCTTCAAAAAGCTTTGAACATTCGGTTTATTGAAACAAGCATTTAGCAAAAATTTACAGTGTACTTTTTATCCAACCGCCATCAATGGCCAAAGAAACGCCGGTGATGTAACTGGCTTGTTCTGAAGCCAAAAAAGCAACAGCCGCCGCAAATTCTTCAGGTTTACCAAATCGCTTAAGCGGAATATCTTTTATAGCATTTGCCATTTCTGGATTAGCCTGTATCAGTTTTTGTAGCCGCGCGGTTTCGGTATAACCGGGCATCACATTGTTTACAGTAATGTTGTAGATACCCAATTCTGATGCCAAAGTTTTTATCAATCCGGCAACAGCAGAACGTACTGAGTTAGAAAGAATCAAATTATCAACCGGTTGTTTAACCGCTTGTGATGTAATGGCAATAATGCGTCCCGATTTTGATGTTTTTATAGCTGGTAAAAATCCGCTTATTAATCCAACAGCACTCCCCAACAATAATTGATATGCTTGATCCCAATCCGATTGATGTAAGGTTTCAAATTTACCCGAAGGTGGCCCTCCCGTATTGGTCACTAAAATATCGATTGTTTTGTACACTTTTAAAACTGCATTGATAATCCGCTCACGGTCTTCAGCAATTGACAAATCGCCTACGAGCGCTAAAACCGATTTTGAACTAACTGCTTCCATCTCTTTCTTGGCAGCTTCTAAAGTCAATTTTTGTCTGCCACAAATAATAACATTGGCTCCTTCTTTTGCCAAAGTCAACGCGACAGCTTTGCCAAGACCTTGACTAGAAGCAGCTACAAAGGCCACTTTTTCTGATAACCCTAAATCCATACTTATTTTTTTAAATAATTATCGGTACCATCAATCCAATCTTGGCGCGGTGGTGAAAAAATATCAACGGCTTCAACTTCACCAATCATTAAGGCTTTGTGTTTAACGTTTGCCGGAATAATTAGTAAATCATTGGCTTGCACATCAATATACTCTGCTTGATTATCAAGCCAAAACCGACATGTTCCCTTAAAAATTTGACTAATTTGTTCATTTTCATGTTGGTGCCAAGGCACCTCAAAGCCGTCTTTAAAAGACATTTTTACTACCATAATTTCTTTACCATAAGCCATTTGCCGTACCATCTTTGGGTTGACTTGTTCTTTTTGGATGTTATCCCAAGCTTGCTTTTGTATCATTTGTGAATTTTTTTTAAACTATTTTATGAATGTGAATTTAATATTTTTTCATGTAGTTATCTAAAAAATGTTGTAAAAAATTTAAATAATAAACTTATAGTTAATAGCTGTATTTTTGCCGAATGGCTACACCTTTTAAAACACAACAAGAAATTCTTGATAAATTGGGAATTACGAAACTCAATTCAATGCAAGAAGTTGCTCAAAAATCGATTGCATCACATTCAAATATTGTGTTGCTATCGCCAACTGGGACAGGAAAGACTTTAGCTTTTTTATTACCTATTATTAAGGAATTAGATTTAGATTGTTTAGAAGTCCAAGTGCTAATTTTGGTGCCTTCGCGGGAGTTGGCTATTCAAATTGAACAAGTCATTAGAGATATGGGAGCGGGTTTTAAAGCTAATGCTGTTTATGGTGGCAGACCTTTTTCTAAAGATAAAATGGAATTAAAACACCGCCCAGCTATTTTAATTGGAACGCCGGGGCGCATCGCCGATCATTTGCGAAAAAAAATATTTTCAATTGACTTTATAAAAACTGTGGTTTTGGATGAATTTGATAAATCGTTGGAAGTTGGTTTTGAAAGTGAGATGCATGAAATTATGGCCGCTTTGCCAAAAGTTGCCAAACGCATTTTAACTTCGGCTACCGAAGCGGTTGAAATTCCGAATTTTGTGGGTTTAGAAAATCCAACTTATCTGAACTATCTCAAAGATGGGATTGAGCAATTGAAGATAAAAACGGTTAGCTCACCATCAAAAGATAAATTAAAAACCTTGGTTAAATTGCTGGGTCACATTGGCCATGAACCCGGAATCATCTTTTGTAATTATAAAGATACCATCCAACATGTAAGCGATTTTCTTACTGAAAACAACATCAATCACGGTTGTTTTTATGGTGGAATGGAGCAAATTGACCGAGAACGCACCCTGATAAAATTTAGAAATGGCACGCATCAAATTATCATCGCGACCGATTTGGCAGCGAGAGGCATAGATATACAGGAATTAAAATTCATCATTCATTACCAATTGCCACATCGCACTCAAGAATTTACACATCGAAATGGACGAACTGCTCGGATGAATCAAGGCGGAACGGCTTATGTAATTATTTGGGAACATGAAAATTTACCCGATTTTATTCAAAATTCAGAAGTTGAAGTACTCGAAAAACAATCCATACACGAAGCATCAACAACCTGGCAGACTTTGTATATTTCGGGCGGTCGAAAGGATAAAATTTCTAAAAGTGATATCGCCGGATTGTTCCTCAAACAAGGACAACTTGATAAGGATGAATTGGGAATGATTGAACTTAAATTAGACTGCGCCTTTGTTGCAGTGCCAAAACTTAAGGTAAATAGCCTTATTCAATTGTTAAGCAACACCAAACTAAAAAATAAGAAAGTTAGGATAAGTGAAATTTAGTAACTTATTCAGATTACTTTACCTTTATAAATATGAACACTTTTGACGATTTAAACCTTTCGAAACCATTACAGCGAGCCATTGAAGAATTGGGATTTAAAACACTAACACCCATACAACAAGAAGCGTTCTCGGTCATTCACTCTGGTAAAGATATGGTTGGTATTGCTCAAACTGGTACGGGTAAAACGTTGGCTTATATGTTGCCTTTATTGCAAGAATTAAAATTTTCAAAAGATTTAAATCCGAGGATTTTGATTCTAGCGCCAACACGCGAGTTGGTTATTCAATTGGTAACCCAAATTGAATCGTATGCCAAATACAGCAATATTAAAGCTATCGGCGTTTATGGTGGTGTTAATAGCAATACCCAACGTGCAGCCATAGCCAAAGGTTGCGATATTATAATCGGCACACCAGGACGTTTATACGATTTGGTATTAAGCCGTGCTTTAATGCTGAAATCCATTAAAAAATTAGTGATTGATGAAGTCGATGTGATGTTGGATTTAGGATTTAGAGCGCAGTTGAAAAACAGCTTCGAATTGTTGCCAGAACGCCGTCAGAATATCATGTTTTCAGCAACAATGACCGATGATGTCGATGCTTTGATTGATGATTATTTTATAAAACCAACTAAAATATCGATTGCGGTAAGCGGCACACCATTAGAAAATATTGCACAACAATGCTATCCTGTAAAGAATTTTTATACAAAAGTCAACTTATTGGCATATTTGTTAGCAGACCGTAATGAATTTAGAAAAGTACTGGTATTTGTTTCACAGAAAAAAAATGCCGACCGCTTATTTGAAGCGCTTGAACCCGAATATGGATCTGAAACGGGTGTGATTCATGCCAATAAAACCCAAAACTACCGGATGCGTTCTATTACACAATTTAACGAGGGTGTAAATCGGATTTTAATTGCAACCGATGTGATGGCACGTGGTTTAGATTTAAATAAAATAACACACGTAATCAATTTTGATACCCCACATTATCCCGAAAATTATATGCACCGCATCGGGCGAACCGGTAGGGCAGAGCAACCTGGGAAATCGATTTTGTTTTTTACTAAGAAAGAAGCAAGCGATAAAAAAGCCATTGAAAAATTGATGTCTTATCAAATTCCGATTGCTGATTTTCCGTTGGAAGTTGAAATATCAAAGGAGTTAATTCCGGACGAAATGCCTAAAATTTACGATGAGGAGTTGCACGATACCGAAAAATTGATAAAACCCACGAGTTTTCATGAAAAGAAAGAAAAAAATCTTAAAGAAAATCAAGGCGGTTCTTATAGAAGAGATTTGGCGAAAAAATATCACAAACCATTGACGAGAGGTGATAAAAACTACAATCTTCGGAATAAAAAGAAAAAATAAGGATTCCTTTTACACTTAAATATATGTCAAAATCATTCGCCGAATTAGGTATTTCTAAACCATTGTTACAAGGTTTATCCGATTTAAATATTACGAAACCTACTGAAATCCAACAAAAAACAATTCCGGTTTTATTAAATCAAACGGTTGATTTTGTGGGATTAGCTAAAACAGGAACTGGTAAAACAGTAGCGTTTGGATTGCCTTTATTGCAATTGGTTGATTTAGAAAACAACCATATTCAGGTAGTTATTTTAGCGCCGACAAGAGAATTGGGACAACAGCTATTTAGTAATTTAGAATCTTTAGCAAAATATATTCCTGCTATTTCTATGGCATCTATTTGTGGCGGTATTCCGATAAAACCACAAATGGAACGCTTAACAAATCACACGCATATTGTTGTAGCAACGCCGGGTCGTTTAATCGATTTAATCAAACGCAAAGCCATTGATATTAAACAAGCAAACTATTTAGTTTTAGATGAAGCCGATGAAATGGTTACCTCATTAAAAGAAGGTTTGGATAAAATTATTTCAGAATTACCTAAAATAAGGCGCACATTTTTATTCTCGGCAACGCTACCTGGAGCAATCAAACAATTGATTCAGAATTATATGTCAAAACATGTCATTCAGATGAGTGTTGATATGAAAACGGTAGGTAACCAAGAAATTGATCATCAATTTGTAGTCGTTCAGCCCATTGAAAAGTTAAATATCCTGATGCATTTTTTAACATCAAAAGAAGGCGAACAAGGCATTATTTTTTGCAAAACTAAAGCAGCAGTTGCTAAATTGGCAAAAAATTTGGCAATTAATCGGTTTCAGTGTGGCGCTATTCACAGCAGTTTAACGCAACCCATCCGCGACAGAATCATGTCGCAATTTAGGGAAGGGCATATCAAAATTTTAATAGCAACCGATTTGGCTGCACGTGGCATAGATGTCAAAGAAGTGTCGTATGTGATAAATTATCATTTGCCTGATGTGGCCGAAACCTATGTCCATCGCAGTGGAAGGACGGCAAGGGCGGGCGCAAAGGGACTTGCACTAACGGTGATACAAGAAGATGAAGAAGAAAAATTAGCTGGTTTTCAGCAAATTTTGGGCATCGATTTTAAAGAAATGGCAAAACCAAATAGCCAAAGTGTTGCAGAAAATAATACCCTTTTATGGGCAAAGCAACTCTTTAAAACTAAACCAAATCACGAAGTTTCATCTGACTTAAAAAATAATATTAAAACAATTTTTCACCACCTTACAAAAGAGGAACTGATTGAAAAGGTATTAGCTTATTATTTGTATCAGCATAAAGCAGAAAAACAAGCGTAAAAAATGATTCAAATTACCCTATAAAACCACAAAGGTCTTAACTTTTTTAGAGTCAAGACCTTTGTGAAGTATTTTAAGAAACTAAATTTACTTCAAATTGATAGCACCAATTCCAGCTTGCCAAAGTTGTTTATTAAACTCTGGTATATCTGTATTTATAAATTTATTGGCATTTATTTTAAATTTTTCCCATTGTAAATCGAGTTCCGCTTTACGGTCAATTGATGATTTATTGATACGCGGAATACTACTTTCTGTTTGATTGATTAAAAAGAAATATTCGGCAGTAAACTTATTTGGAAAATTCTCAACATCATCATAAGCTTTCGATTGGCGTTGAACCATTTCTTCATCCCAAGCAACTAATTGAGTCAATAAGGAATTGCTTTTTTTTATTAAATCATCATTTCCTTTTTTAGCAGCTAATAGCGATAAAGCTACTTTTATTTGGTTTTGGGCACTTTTTAATGTATTCACTTTAAGGTGCATATCTGTCAAATTTTGTTCCATTGCTGTCATGAAGATATCATACGCTTGATATTGACCATCTTGCATTTCGTATAATGGATTTTTCTCAATAACCAGCTCTGTATTTAGGGTGATATTGCCCACTATTAGTACCGCTTGATAATTACCAGGAGAAGCCATGTGACCGCTATAACTAGCTTCCATATACATATCAGGAATACCCGGCATAATTGGATAGCGCATATTCCAAACAAAGCGATTTAAACCTTCTTTTTTAGATAAGTTAGGGGCTGAGTATGGTCCGCCATCCCATTTTCTATAAAGCGAATCTTTAACAGATGTAAACGAATTTATGACAAGTCCTTTATCATCTTTGATTTGTAAAGTTATTGCAACCGAATCGGCTAGTTTTGGGAGTTCGTAATAAAAAACAACACCATTTGCCGGATTGATTCCCGAAAAGGTACTAGAACCTTTAAAATCGGCTGAATTGCCACTTAAAGGACTTCCCCAAGTGCCATAAATTGCAGGTTCTGGTTTATAGAATAAGGTTTTATCTTTATTGATTTGATACTGTTCTAAAACAGCTAAATCATCTAATACCCAAAATGAACGTCCCGAAGTGGCGACAATCAAATCACCTTTATGAATCATTAAATCTGTAATAGGCGTTAGAGGTAAATTTAGTTGAAATGATTGCCAAGATAAACCGCCGTTATATGAAATATACATACCAGTTTCGGTACCGGCATATAACAAATTTTTTCTTACAGGATCTTCTCTAACCACTCTTGTACATGCGCCATAAGGAATTCCGGTGCTGATATTTGTCCAGTTTTTTCCATAATCGGTAGTTTTATAAAGGGCAGGCGTTAGGTCGTTAAACTTAAATCGAGTGGTTGCAATAAAAGCAGTTGCCGGATCGGTTGGAGAAATTTCGATGGCATTTATCAAACATTCTTTCAATCCTTTTGGTGTAATATTTGTCCAATGAGCGCCATTATCTCTAGTTATGTAAACAAACCCATCATCGCTACCGGTATAAAAAACGCCTTTTTCGGTTGGAGATTCTTGTATATAGCTCAGTGTTCCATAATTTTCGGCACCAACAGCCTCAACGGTATAAGGACTGCCACCAAGACCTTGTTTCTCATCGATATTTCTAGTTAAATCGGGCGAGAATTCCGTCCAAGTTTCACCCATATCGGTTGTTTTTAAAACCATTTGCGCACCGTGAAAATATGTATTTGGCTCGTGAGTTGACCTAATAATTGGCGCGTTCCAATTAAAAAGATATTTCATATCACGAGCGGCTCTTCCCAAATATTGAATGGGCGCTTCCATAATATTGGTGCTGGCTTTAGATTCCATATCTAAAGATTCAATGGTGCCCAAATAACTTCCACCTAAAACATATCTCGGATGATTGGGATCGAAAGCCAAAAAGGCACTTTCGCCGCCAGCAGCATAAGTCCAATCTTGTTGTGAAATGTCCCATCTTCCTAAGGATAGACTTGCAATTCTAACAGAAGTATTGTCTTGTTGACCGCCATAAATATTATAAGGAAATAAGTTATCAGCATTAATTCGGTACATCTGTGCCGTTGGCATATTATCATTATTAGACCAACTTTTTCCATTATTAAAGGATATAAATGCACCGCCGTCATCTGCTATTGATAGATTTTTTGAATTGTTAGGATTTATCCACAAGTCGTGAAAATCGCCGTGAGTGCCTTCAATTTCTTCCCAAGTTTTACCACCGTCAATCGATCTAAAAGCGGCTGCGCTTAGCACATAAACAATATTTTCATTATTTGGGTCTGCATAAACTTTGATATAGTACCAAGAACGTTGTGTTAACTGATTATCGCCACTTACTAAGTGCCAATTTTCGCCAGCATCATCAGATGCAAATAAGCCACCGTGACCTTTGTTGCTATCGCCTTCAATTAAAGCATACACTTTTTGAGAATTTGCATGGCTTACGGCAATAGCCATTTTCCCTTTTTCTTTTGGAAGTCCGCTATCAATTTTATTCCAAGTTTCGCCTGCATCTGTAGATTTATAAAGATTGCTGCCAATACCACCACTAATCATTTCCCAAGGCGTCCTTTGGTGATGCCACATAGCAGTGTAAATCACTTCGGGGTTATTCATATCGAGCGACAAGTCTGATGGGCCGGTTAAATTGTTGACAAACAAAACATTTTTCCAGGTTTTACCGCCATCAATAGATTTGTAAACGCCGCGATCTTTGGTTGGCTCTGCATAAGCCCCTTGAGCTGCTACATAAACAATATCGGGATTTTTTGGATTAATGACGATTCTTGAAATTTGTCGGGTATTATCTAAGCCCAGTTTTTTCCATGTTTTACCGGCGTCGGTAGATTTGTAAACTCCATCGCCATAAGAAGTCATGACACCTCTAATAGCGTGTTCTCCCATCCCGCAATAAATTATATTAGGACTAGATTCTGAAACGGCAACAGCGCCAACCGATCCGGTTTTAAAAAAACCATCAGAGATATTTTCCCAAGCTTGGCCCGCATCATTTGTCTTCCACAATCCACCGCCAGTTGTTCCCATATAATAGGTGAGAGGTTCATTAATAACGCCACTTGTAGCCACAGAGCGTCCGCCGCGGAAAGGGCCTATATTGCGATATTTAAGCGGCTTAAAATATTCATTTGTTTCTTGTGCACTTGTGGCACTTAAAATAGAAAATGCGAGAATTAAAAACACATATTTTTTCATAGTAAAGTCAGTTATGATGTCTCAAATATACACTTTTCAGTTAAAATTTATTGCGGTTTAAAATTAGCACAACAACTTTAGAGGCGTTAAATTATTTTTTAAGCAAAATTTAAACTTTTTAACGACGAACCTAAATCATTTTTTATTTTATTTGCATCACTAAATTTAAACAAATGATTTCAGCAACCCATCTTCATGCCATTTTTATTCATTTTCCGATAGCTCTTTTATTTGTCGGATATTTTTCGGAAATCATTGGATTAATAAGAAAAAATCAATTTTTTAAAAATGTTTCATTGTATCTGTTAATATTGGGTGTGCTAGGCACTATTGCAGCATATATAAGCGGAAGTTATGCAGGCAACAGTATAGAATCTAACACTTTAAAAGTGCCAGTAGAATTGCATAAACAAGCCGCTTTGATAACACTTTTACTAGCCATTGTTACTGTTTTGTTTATGTCTTTTACTCGTTATTTTCAAAAAAATAACACACTTGCTAATTGGATGACTTTTTTATTGTTTACGGTCTTAATAAGTTCAATAATATTTACCGGATACTTAGGCGGGAACCTAGTTTATAGCCAAGGGGCAGGAGTTGAGTTAATGCAGTCTGCAATCAAAAAATAAAAAATAATTTGCTGAAACACTCAATTATTTTGATTTTATAACTTTATCGATTTTAAATTAAATTGTTGGTTTGTTTTTCATAATATTGCCATTCCAAAAAATTTAAAATAGATCATTAATTTTTAAGCAATGGGCAAATCTAATAATCGGGTTCTTATTATATTATCGTTCTTTTCAATTTATATTTTTTGGGGTTCGACTTATCTATTTAATAAAATTGCTGTTGCCGAATTACCTCCTTTTATGTTGGCATCTATAAGGTTTATCACTGCGGGAGTTTTAATTTTTATTATCACGGCAGTTATGGGAATTAAACTTAAAATCACAAAAAAACAACTAGGTAATTGTACGATTGCTGGTTTTTTGTTTCTCACCTTTGGAAATGGTGTTTTGGTTTGGTCTCTTAAATATGTTGATAGTGGTTTTGCAGCTTTAGAAATCTCGATTCAGCCACTAATAGTCTTGCTCATGATGCTTTTAATAGATGGCAAAAAAATACAACCGATGTCTATTATTGGCATTGTATTTGGCATTATCGGAATCTATTTATTGGTGGGCCAAAAACAAATATTAAGTCAAGAAGGATCTGGTATTGGTATGATTATGATTTTTTGTTGTCTTTTGAGTTGGAGTTATGCAAGTATTTTTGTTAGTAAAGCAGATTTGCCTTCAAACTTTTTTATAAACACCGCATTCCAAATGTTTATGGGCGGCGTGATGTTGCTTATTTTTAGTTTAATAATTGGCGAAACGTGGACATTTCCAATGCAATGGAGCTCTAAAGTTCAAATTTCCATGTCATTTTTAATTTTATTTGGAGGTATTGTAGCTTATACGTCTTTTAATTATTTATTGAGTGTGGTTTCCCCCGAAAAAGTAGCGACATCAACTTATGTAAATCCGGTGATTGCACTAATATTAGGTTCATATTTTTTACACGAAAAAATTACGGGCCAATCTATTCTAGCCGCAACAATTCTATTGACAGGCGTCTATTTTATAAATACTAAAAGAGATTTGGTTCTTTATTCGAGATTTTTCCAAAAATAGTAGTTTTAAATTTTTTCAGTATATTTATACTGTCTTTAAAACTTTAAATAATGAAATCTCTATTAACATACTTTCTCCTTTTATTTACGATTTATACTTTTTCTCAAAAAAAAATTCTTGACCACAAAGATTTTGACATTTGGAATGTTGTAAAAAATAGCACTATTTCTTTAGATGGAAATTTTATTATGTATTCCTTAGAAAAAGGTGAAAAAGATAATTCTTTAAAGATTCACGACTCAAAAGCTAACTTAATTTTTGAGTACTCTAGAGGTGAAGGAGGCAGGTTTACTTATGATTCAAACTATGCATTATTCACAATAAAACCTTGGTTGGATAGCATCAAAGTATTGAAACGCAAAAAAATTGAAAAAGATAATTTGCCCAAAGATTCCGTGGGAATTTTCAATTTAAAAGATAAGACGTTTTCAAAAATCGCGAATGTAAAATCATACAAAGTTCCCGAAAAATGGAGCGGTTATATCGCTTATTTGTTAGACGATGTCAAATCTGCTCAAAAAAATAAATCGGATAAAAAAGAAAACGACAGTATTCAAAAGAAAACTTCTAAAAAAATTAAAAAGGTTGGAAAAGATAACGGTTACCACTTAATTGTTAGAAATCTTTATTCAAACTCACAGGATACTATAAAATTTGTAACAGATTATATTTTTTCAAAAGAAGGCAAACGCTTATCATTTATAACTTCTGGAGCTGATTCTTCGCTAACTGAAGGCGTCTATATTTATGATTTAGAGAAAAATACTAAGTCAGCTATTTTTAAAAGTCAAAAAGCAAAGTACGCTAAATTAAGTTTTAATGATTCGGGTAGCAAGTTGAGTTTTATTGTTGATTTAGACACAACAAAAATTCAAGTGAGACCAAATGAACTTTTTATCTGGAATGAGGGGAGTAGTGTTGCAAAAAAATTGTTAGACAATGCTACTTCGCCAAAGGGGTTTCTTATTTCGGCTGATGGGAATATTGAATTTTCAAAAGATAATACGAAGCTTTATTTTGGTTTGGCAAGACTACCAATAGTAAAAGATACCACTTTATTAGAAGAAGAAATTGTGAATGTTGAAGTATGGACTTTTAATGAGCCGCGTTTGTACACAGAACAAGAATTGCAAGTTGATAGTGATAGGAAAAAATCATACAGAACTGCCATTTATTTAAACAACAATAAATTGATTCAGTTAGAAACTGAAAATTACCCTAATGCCGAATTAGGCAATGAAGGAAATGCATCGTATGCATTGGTAAGCAGCGCTTTGCCTTATGAATTACAAAGTCAATGGGAAGGGAGTACCGCAAGAGATTACGCTTTGGTAACTATTAAAAATGGTAGTACAAAAAAAATACTAACTAAAATATACGGCAGTGTTCATTTAAGTCCTGATGGAAATTATGTATATGGTTTTAATTCAGTCGAAAGCAACTGGTTTTTATATGAAATAGCTTCGGATAAACTAGTAACTTTAACTAGTGATGTTGTTTTTTATGACGAATTAAATGACGTTCCCAATTATCCAAATTCTTATGGCTTAGCCGGCTGGACTAAAAATGATGAATCTATAATTATTTATGATAGATATGATATTTGGGAATTTAATTCGAAATCAGGAAAGGGACTTAAACTGACTAATGGTCGTTTAAATAAGACCGTTTATAGATATATTAAATTAGATTCTGAAGAACGTTCAATAGATAAAATCAAAAATTGGTTATTGAGTACTTTTAATGAAATAGCTAAAAGTTCTGGTTATTTTGAATTCACACCAAAGATTAATAAAGGAAAACAGCTTATTGAAGGCAATTTTAGTTATTCAAATCCAATAAAGTCAAAATTTAGTGATAACGTAATTTTTACACGTGAATCATTTAAAGTATTTCCTGATATTTTATTTTCAGATCTTAGTTTTAAAAACATCACTAAAATTAGTGATGCAAATCCTCAACAAATTGATTACAATTGGGGAACAATAGAATTGGTTAAATGGATTTCTTTAGACGGAATTGAATTGACTGGATTGCTTGTAAAACCTGAAAATTTTGATCCTACAAAAAAATACCCATTGCTAGTTAATTTTTATGAAAAAAGTTCTGATGATTTAAATAGTTATAGACTTCCCGCAGCGGGAAGATCTAGCATCAACTATAGTTTTTATGCAAGTAGAGGCTATTTAATTTTCAATCCAGATATCTATTATAGAACAGGATATCCAGGTGAGAGCGCTTATAATTGTGTTATCCCTGGTATTACATCGCTTATAGAAAAAGGATTTGTTGATAAAAATAATATCGGCGTGCAAGGGCACAGTTGGGGCGGATATCAAATAGGATATTTAGTAACAAAAACAAATATATTTAAAGCCGCTGAGGCAGGAGCTCCAGTACCAAATATGATTAGCGCTTATGGAGGAATTCGTTGGTGGACAGGTTTAAGCAGACAGTTTCAATATGAGCATACTCAAAGTAGAATTGGTGGTACGCCATGGGAATATCCGATAAGATATATTGAAAACTCACCAATTTTTTCAATAGATAAAATAAATACACCTTTGTTAATTATGGCGAATGATGCAGATGGACATGTCCCTTGGTATCAAGGAATTGAGTTCTTTACTGCATTAAGAAGATTGGGGAAACCATCTTGGTTATTAAATTACAATGGTGAACCTCATTGGCCTGTAAAACTGCAAAACAGAAAAGACTTTAATATCAGATTGTCTCAGTTTTTTGATTATTATCTGAAAGGAGCACCAAAACCTGTTTGGATGGAAAGCGGTGTGCCAGCTCTTGAAAAAGGAATTAATCAAGGGCTTGAATTAATTCCTAAATAAATTTTAAATTCGTTGTTGTATAGATTAACTAATTGCTGAACCGTTTATTTTTAAAAGTTGTAATTCTATTAACAGACGTTTATTTATGTTTAAAAAAGTAAAATCGAATATTTTTATCTAACTTTTAATGACTAAAATGCTGATTATATTTCTTTTAAAAAATCCAGTTATTACATATCAAATTGAAATTGCAAAATCTTATCCAAAATAACTTTTATATTCATTACTTTTATTCCTTAATTTTTTATCGCTAAAATGAATAAATATCAAGTAGCAGTTATCCAACTAAACCTTAACGATGTTGCTGAAAACAATTTAAAAAAGTGCTTAACTTGGGTTAAAAAAGCAGCTAAACAGGGCGCTGAAGTTATCTGTTTACCAGAACTTTATAGTAGTCATTATTTCTGCCAGAGCGAAAATACTGATAATTTTGCATTGGCAGAGTCATTATATAGCACCTCTTTTATTGCTTTTAGTGCTTTAGCTAAAGAACTTGGTGTGGTAATTATCGTACCTTTTTTTGAAAAAAGATTTGCAGGAATTTACCATAACAGTGCTTATATTATTGATACTGATGGTAGTCAAGCTGGATTATATCGCAAGATGCACATTCCAGACGATCCCCATTTTTATGAAAAATTCTATTTTACACCAGGCGATTTGGGATTTATAACCGCAAAAACTAATAAAGGAAATATCGGAACGCTTATCTGTTGGGATCAATGGTTTCCAGAAGCAGCAAGACTTACGGCACTTAAAGGAGCAGAGGTGTTGTTTTATCCAACAGCAATTGGCTGGCATCCAAAAGAAAAAGAGCAATTTGGCAAAAATCAATTTGGCGCTTGGATGAACGTGATGAAAGGCCATGCCGTAGCCAATGGCGTTTATGTAGCTACAGCAAATAGAATAGGGTTGGAGCAATATCTACCTAATACTGAAGGAATTGAGTTTTGGGGGGCCTCTTTTATTGCAGGACCTCAAGGCGAAATTCTGGCACAAGCATCACATAATCAAGAAGAAATTATTATGGCTGAAGTCGATTTGGACTATCAAGAAAATGTGCGTCAGAATTGGCCGTTTTTTAGAGATAGACGCATCGATGCTTATGGCGAAATAACCAAACGGGCTCTTGATTTATGAGAAGATTTCCGGCAGAATGGGAACCACAACAAGGCATCTTGCTTTGCTATCCGCATAACGGTAAAGATTGGCCCGGAAAATACCAAGCCATAAAATGGGCATTTGTAGAATTCATCAAAAAAATTTCAAACTTTGAAGAAGTCTTTGTCGTTGTAGCAGATGAAAACCTAAAGAAAAAAGTATCGGAAATGCTCTGCTTAGCAGATGTAAATTTGCATAAGGTTTCGTTTATAATTCATAAAACAAATCGGAGTTGGATGCGCGATTCGGGTCCGATAATCGTAAAAAATGGCGACAAAAGTGAATGCCTCAATTTTAATTTTAATGGATGGGCTAAATATACTAATTTTCAATTAGATAGAGCAGTTCCTCATGTGGTTTCAAATTTTTTAAAACTCCCCTTAAAAAAAGTACTTTACAAGGGCAAACCCATAACCCTTGAAGGAGGAGCCATAGATGTAAATGGCAAGGGAACTTTACTAACGACCGAAGCATGTTTATTGCATCCGCATATTCAAGTCAGAAATGAGGGCTTGAATAAATCAGATTATGAGTCAATTTTTAAAGAATTTATAGGCATTACCAATGTTATATGGCTCGAGAATGGCATTGAAGGCGATGACACTCATGGACATATTGATGATTTATGCCGATTTATAAATGAAAATACCATTATAACTGTGGTAGAATCAGATACCAAAAGTCCAAATTACCAAATTCTACAAAACAATCTAGAACGTCTGCAAAAAGCTTATTTAGAAGATGGGAAATCTCCAAATATTGTAAGTTTACCAATGCCTAAAGAAATTATTTTTGAAGGGCGCCGTTTACCGGCTAGTTATGCCAATTTTTTGATTTTAAACAACTGTGTATTAGTCCCAACGTTTAACGATGCTAAGGATCATGTTGCTTTAAATATTATTTCTAAATGTTTCCCGACTAGAGAAATTATCGGTATCAGCGCCATTGATCTTATTTGGGGATTTGGCACACTGCATTGTTTAAGCCAGCAGATTCCTATCTAGTAGTTTATGGTATTGGTATATGCAAAAATAATATTTACTTTTTTAAGGAATAAAATGAGGTCATTATTTAACAAACCCCATCGTTATTAAAATATAAGAATATCAATATTTTACAATTCTAATTTGCTCTATAATTTATATTATGTTAAATAGTATTTTTGAATTATTGCCTATTTATTGCAAAGCGTCTGTTTATTAAATTAATCTTTTAATTTAATTCTAAGCAATTTTGATTGGAATACATCCCCTACAAAAAGGTAATTATTAAATTTGTATGCCACACTAGTTCCCGATATTTCATAACCATCATTTATATAAATTTGGTCTTGTTTATAAATACCGTTTGGCATTTTGTGAATTCTAATAACTTCAGCTGGCGAAATTTTAGAAGAATCTTTTGCGTGCGCGATGAATTTCAATAACTTTGGATGCCCTGCCAACCACAAATCGCCTGAATTATCAATGGTAATATTATCAATTCCTGTATGGGTATTGATATAATGTGTTAAAATTAAAGCGCCATTAGGGGCCTGATTATAAATGTATAACTTTTGCCCTATAGAAGTAGCAACATAAACTTCGTGTTTTTCTTTTGAATAGCTCACACCATTTGCATATTTTAAACCTTCGGCCACTTTCTTAAAATTTTGCCCATCAAAATATAACACGTAACTCTTTGGCAATTGTAAATAGTTTTCTAAAGTTTGTTTAAATCCGGGTTTACTGCCGTGATCATTAGTCACATAAAATGTTGAATCGGTTATTGCTACTACATCATTTGGACTAAACATTAAGTTATTTTGATAAGTTTTAAGGTGCATTAAAGTTCCATTCTTTATGATAAATTTTTCAATAAAACTGCCTTGATTATTATGGTTTACTGCAAAAACATAAGTTGCACTATCCTGCTGTATCAAAGAGATTCCATGTGGATGAAATGCGCCTCCATACGTGGTCAACATTCTTTTGGGTTTGGTATTATTAGTATCCTTAAGATTTAATGCATAAATTCCATCTCGCTGATTTTGGTTTTTTAACATCATTGCCCAACGGTTGCTAGATGAGATTAATAAAAATTGACGTTTAGAATCGAATTCAACATCTTCGGTTCCCGGCATATTGTGATAAATATAATCTGTTTTACCTATATTAGAATTTGTAATATTTTTAAAAACACCCCCGATAATAAGCGTTTTTAAAACAATTATCAAAAAGACAATCCCAAAAATTATCCCCCCCTTTTTTAAATATTTTTTTATCATTTCTGTTCTGGATACCAATTCTTTAAAATAACAGTTATTGAATTATTTGCCGTATTGACCATCGATTTAAATTGATTGATATCGCTAAAACCTGCATTTCCTCTATAATGAAACGGATAAACTACCTTCGGCTTAAATTCTAAAACACTACTAGCGGCTTGTTCAACGGTCATTGTATAAGGCAAATTCATACAAACAAAAGCGATGTCTATATTTTTTAAGGCGCGCATTTCTTCAATATCGGCGGTATCGCCAGAGATATAAACAATTTTTTTTCCAAAATTTAATAGATAACCATTGCCTCTACCTTTAATGTGTTTAGCATCGACAGTTTCAGGCAAATTATACATGGCAATGGCTTTAATTTTAATTCCCATAACATTTTTAGAATCGCCATTTCTTAAAACAATTAATGGGTTTGATAATTTTTCTGATTCCAATTTTACCTTGGCAGCTAGAGGCAAAACAATTATTGTATTGGTCGAAATAATTTGTCTTAACGTTTTGATATTTAAATGGTCTCCGTGAATATCTGTTATAAAAATTATATCTGCTTTGGCGAGCTTAAAATCAAAATTTTCAAGACCACTCGGATCTAAATAAATCGTCTTTCCATTCCAATTCATTTGAAAACTCGCATGAAATATTGGTTGGATAATCAACTCTCCTTTTTTTGTTTTGTAGTGGTCGGGTTGTGCTATTTGAGCTTGTAATTCAAAAAATAATAAACTGATAAACAGCAGACTGCAGTATTTTCTCATCTCGTAAAATTTAGTAATGTTTCCAAATATACAAAAGATTTATTATCTGATTTGTTTTCTAATTTTTAAGCTAGGGATTTGATTTCGTGATTATAAATGAAATAGTTGGATTTATTTTATAAATTTACCATTACTAAATCCTGCAAAAATGAACTTTAAAATTGCTTTTAGTTGTCTATCACTGCCTTTATTGTTAATTTCTTGTCAAAATTCAAATGAAAAAAATATGTCAGAATCTGAAATTATAAAAAAAGCACATATCATACATCATCATGTAATTACAATGGATACCCATAATGATATCAGTGTAAAAAACTTTACCGATTCATTAAATTACAGTTCCGATATCGATACGCAAGTCAATATTCCTAAAATGGAAACTGGTGGTTTAGATGTTACATGGCTCGTAGTTTATACAGGTCAAGGTCCGCTTGACGCAGAAGGTTACGCCGATGCTTATAAAAATGCTATTGATAAATTTGATGCGATTCACCGTTTATGTAAAATTTATGCGCCAGATAAAATTGAATTGGCTCTTTCATCCGATGACGTGAAGCGCATCCATCAAGCCGACAAAAAAATTGCGATGATTGCCGTAGAAAACGCCTATTCATTGGGTTTAGATCTTAATAATATTAAAAAGTTCTACGATTTAGGTGCGCGCTATATGTCTTTATCTCATAATGGTCACAGTCAGTTTTGTGATTCAAATACAGGCGAAAAAGACAGTATCTGGTTGTACCACGGCTTATCAGATTTAGGTAAAAAAGCGCTAATCGAAATGAATAAATGGGGTATCATGATAGACGTTTCGCATCCGTCAAAAGAATCGTTTATGGATATGATTAACCTCAGTAAAGCACCGATAATCGCTTCACACTCAGCAGCAAGAGCTTTGTGCAATAGCAGTCGAAATTTAGATGATGAACAACTTAAACTCTTGGCTGCAAATGGCGGTGTTATTCAAACGGTTGCCTTTAGCAGTTATTTAAATTCAGAAAAAGATCAGGCTTATAAAGATGCTATAAAACCTTTATATGATACCATTGCTAAAGAAATGGGCATCATTTTGCCAGATCCTAGTACGTTTGCCACGATGAGCGATGCTTCTTTCGAAGATTTTTTTGAAAAGCTAAAAAAAGTTCGCAAAAAAGCGGATAGCGATTCTCGAATGGTCGAAATTAGAAAAAATACACCACCTGTTAATGTGAGTGATTTAGCCGATCATATTGATTATTTAGTAAAACTCATCGGTATTGACCATGTTGGAATTAGCTCCGATTTTGACGGTGGCGGAGGTGTTGATGGATGGAATGATGCCTCAGAAACCTTTAATGTAACCCTAGAATTGGTAAGGCGTGGTTATACCGAAGAGGAAATTGGTAAACTTTGGAGTGGTAATTTATTGCGCGTACTTGATGATTGCCAGCGTATTGCAGAACAAATTCAAAATAAATCTTTGTAGTTTACAATTTTAATACACTGAGAATATTTTGTTGAATACGTTTTGGACGCATGGTTTTTGCATCCAATAAAACCCAAGTAGTTTGCGCTTTTGTCAGCAACAAGCCGTTTGCATAAATTTCAACATATCTAATAGATTTAACGCCTTCGGTTGCACCAACCCAAGTTTTTATGGTGATGATATCATTTAAAAAAGCAGGTTTTAAATAGTCAATTTCGTGGCGCAAAGCTATCCAACAGTATTGGTCATCGAATTTGTTATCCGAAAGTAGTTTCCAATGTTTTGTTGCTGCCATATTAATCCATTTTAAATAAAC
>JAVHOP010000107.1:30558-32813 GCA_036170135.1 Flavobacteriaceae bacterium
GGAAATTGTGGCTGTGGAGGCAAACGCTAATAGCAACAAGTTTTCTTTATTTTTTTTAAAGATTATTTGTCCTTATTTTTGGCAGATGAGAATTGATAAATATTTATGGTGTATCAGGATGTTTAAAACGCGTGGCTTGGCAACCGAAGCTTGTCATAAAAATCATGTAACCATCAATAAACAAAAAGCAAAACCGTCTAAAGAAGTTTTTGGTAGCGAGCTATTAATCGTTCGCAAAGAACAAATAGATTATCAGTTAGAAGTCCTCGATTTGCCCCAAGGTCGTATTGGTGCTAAAATAGCTGGTTTATATTATAGAGATAATACACCAAAAGAAGCATTTAAAACCGATGAATTATTGAAATATTCTAAAGATTATTACCGTCAAAAAGGTGTTGGTAGACCAACAAAAAAAGACCGTCGTGATATTGATGATTACACCGAAGAATGAAGGCTAAATTAAACCAACAATTTTGGGAAGAAAAATACAGTCAATCTCAAACAGGCTGGGATATTGGTGCTCCTTCTGAGCCCTTAAAAAACTATATCAATCAGCTAACTAATAAGGATTTAAAAATTCTCATTCCTGGTTCTGGCAATGCCTACGAGGCAGAATACTTACATTTACAAGGATTTAAAAACATCTTTATTCTCGATATTGCAAAGCAACCTTTAGAAAATTTTAAAAATAGAGTTCCTAATTTTCCGAGTGGCCATTTAATTCAAGATAATTTTTTTTCACATCAGCAAACTTATGACCTCATTATAGAGCAAACCTTTTTCTGTGCTTTAGACCCAAAACTTCGGAATAAATATGCCGAAAAAATGAATCAATTGCTTAAGCCCAAAGGCAAAATTGTCGGTTTATTATTCGATTTTGAGTTAACCGAAATCGGTCCTCCTTTTGGTGGATGTTTTATAGAATATCAATTATTATTTTCGAAATATTTTGAAATTAAAACTTTAGAACCTGCTTATAATTCAATAAAACCACGCACTGGAAGAGAATTGTTTATTATATTTGAAAAAAAATAATATCATCTTTCTAAAATGGAATCAATCATATTAAATAAAACACAGATTGAACAAAAAATTACACGTATCGCTTATCAGATTTATGAAAGTAATCTTGAACAAAAAGAGTTGATTATCGCTGGTATTGCCGATAATGGATTTATTTTGGCAAAACGAATTCAGAAAGTACTTCAAAAAATTTCACCTTTAAAAGTATCTATTTGCGAAGTAAAAATTAACAAGAAAAACCCCTTAAATCTTATTACAACCTCTTTAAATGCTGAGGAATATCAAAATAAATCACTTGTGTTAGTAGATGATGTTTTAAATTCAGGCACAACTTTAATGTATGTGGTAAAACATTTTTTGGAAGTGCCCTTAAAACAATTTAAAACGGCAGTTCTCGTTGATAGGAATCATAAAAAATATCCTGTAAAAGCCGATTTTAAAGGTATCTCGCTTTCTACATCTTTGCGAGAGCACGTTCAAGTTGATTTAGATTTAAATGAAGCGAAGCTTATTTAGTTTTTTATTACTGTAACAATTTCGTCTACAATATTTAATAATTCTTTAGAACTGGTATCTATTACTATTGTAGCCCGATTGTAAAATTGACTGCGTTCAAACAAGTGTTGTGCCACAAAATTAGGGATTGCCTCATCAGCTAAATCAGCTATTAAAGGCCTGCTCTCTTTTTCGGCTATCAGTCTATTTACCAAATCCTTTTGAGAGACTTTTAAATAAATGGGTAGTGCCTTTTCATTCATTAGCGTCATATTATTGCCAAAAGTTGGCGTACCACCTCCTACGGCAAGTACAAATGGTTTTTTTGAATTCAATATTTTTGATAAGGATTGTGCTTCTATTTTTCTAAAATAAATTTCCCCTTTTGTTTTAAAAATTTCAGAGATGCTCAATCTTTCTTTTTTTTGGATATAATTGTCTAAATCAAGGTGTTTATAGCCCAACTTTTTCGCTAAAATAGCAGCTATTGTAGACTTTCCAGCCGCCATATACCCTACGATTATGATGTTTTTTAACATATAAAATTCTAACTTTCAATGACAAACAAATATCAGACAAAAAAAAATAATATCCGACTTGTTTTTAGAATAAATGATAGTATATTTGCAACCGAATTTTGAGAGACTTGGTAGCTCAGTTGGTAGAGCATTACACTTTTAATGTAGGGGTCCTGGGTTCGAGCCCCAGCCAGGTCACAATCGATAATAAAACCGGAC
>JAVHOP010000108.1:0-9209 GCA_036170135.1 Flavobacteriaceae bacterium
GAAACTAAACAAAAAATTGCAATAAATTTTTTCATTTTAAATAATTTTATATTTTTTCAAAGTTAGCATTTTAAATTAAAATCAAAAAAAAAGTCTAAAATATTCTACGTAATCTATTTATAAAAACAGGATAAAATCCTTACTTTTGCTGTTTAAATATAAACTTATATGAGTTTGGAAAATTCACTTCAAATGACCGTTCAAAAAATAAAAAAATCGAAAATCTCGGAAGTAGATTTTAACAATTTGCCATTTGGCAGTGTCTTTACCGATTATATGTTTGAATGCGATTATAAAAATGGTGCTTGGGGCACTCCAAAAATAGTTCCTTATCACAACCTTTCATTGCCACCATCGGCTAAAGTTTTTCATTACGGACAAGCATGTTTTGAAGGTATGAAAGCTTATCGCGATGCACAAGATCAAATTTGGTTGTTTAGACCAGACGAAAATCAAAGGCGCATCAATAAATCTTTAGAGCGTTTAGCAATGCCCGAATTTCCGGCTAATTACTTTATGGATGGATTAAAAACATTAGTCAGTTTAGAAAAAGATTGGGTTAAATCTGGCGAAGGAAACTCTTTATATTTAAGACCTTTTGCCATTGCTACCCAATCGGGTGTTTCAGCAGGTCCTGCAACCGAATATAAATTTATGATTATCTGCTCGCCTGCCAAAGCTTATTTTAGCGGTGAAGTCAGAGTGAGAATTGCCGATAAATTCAGTCGTTCTGCCAATGGTGGTACGGGTTATGCCAAGGCTGCCGGTAATTATGCCGGCCAATTTTATCCCCAAACATTAGCTCAAAAAGAAGGCTTACAACAAGTTATTTGGACTGATGCTTGCTCACATGAAAATCTTGAAGAAGCCGGCGCGATGAACGTCTTTTTTAGAATTAACGACACCTTATATACGGCGCCTACAAGCGAGCGGATTTTAGATGGCGTTACGCGTAAAAGTTTGATTGATTTAGCAAAATATTTGGGTTATAAAGTAGATGTGCGCTATGTAACCGTAAACGAATTAATTGCATCTGTTAAAGATGGTTCTCTAAAAGAAATATTTGGTGCTGGAACAGCAGCAGTAATCAGTCCGGTTTTAGGATTCCGTTATAAAGACGAATCTTATGAAACACCGATGCCTGCTGAAAGTTATGCGATGAACCTTAAAAAACACTTAACTGATATCCAAACCAACAAAGCAAAAGACCCATTTGGTTGGCGCGTATTGGTAAAATAATTTCACAAAAAAGAGCCTTTCGGCTCTTTTTTATTTTTTGTCAATAATCATTGAATGTCTATTGGCAACAGGTGTTAATAATTTGGAATTCAAAGATATTTCATGACCAATTTTGCGGGTAGAATTCTGATTAACATCCCTACAAATCGCCAACGTTTGGTAATAAATGCTTTTTTCTTTTTGCGTTTTATGGCATAATAAATTTGAATAGTGGCACGATCAAGGGGTGCTTTCCAAAACGTATTACCAGTTGCCATTTTAGTTTCAACAAATCCGGGAACAATATCGGTGATATAAATTTTAGCATTTTTTGTCCGGCTTGCTTTCATCCACAACGATTCTAAATAACTGTTTTGATAGGCTTTAGAAGCAAAATAACAAGGCACATGGCGGTTGCCTCTAATTCCCGCAACCGAAGAAATTCCCACCAAATGTCCGTAACCTTGTTCTTTAAAAAAGTTATAAGCTAAATCGTAAACTTTGGTCGTTCCTAAAACATTTGTCATGATGGTGTTGTACTCAATTTGCCATTCTAAATTGTAATTGGCTCCACCAACACCTGAACTGCAGACAATTAAATCAATAGTTTTTAGTTCAGAAATCAAATCTTTAAAAAGAATATCAGTTGAAGCAACATCAGTAATGTCGTGCTTTTTTATGATATATTGATTTGGATTTATCGCTTTTAAGGCATCTAATTCTTCCTGTCGCCTTCCGGTAACAACTACTATATAACCATCGGCAATGAGTAGTTTTGACAATTCTTTTCCGATACCCGAAGTGGCACCAAATATCACAGCATGTTTACCTGACATCATAATTTTATTTACTTTTGTGAGGATAAATATAAACAAATATGTTTAGTGCCGGACAGATACTTTTTGCCAAATTTTTTGTAGTTGCTTTTGTTGTTTTTATGATTATCCTTTACAGAAAAGATTTAAAAATACAGCAACGGTTTTATACAAAGGTTTGGCAAGTTGGCTTGGCAATAGCAATCGCAATCGCTTTATTTACAGTACTTGTGTTTAAGTTACACACCTAATTACTCTGGGATATTCTCTACAATTTTATACAACTTATCGTTTGGACGGATTCTGAATGTTAAAGGTAAGGTAACCGAATCGCCTTTGGTAGCCGCCTGTTCCTTTTTATCGTTTACAAACATCTCAGTTATTTCGAATTCCTGCGCCCCTGTTGTAGGACCGGTTATTAAAACCGTATCTCCTAAATTTAAATCATAAGCTTCCATTTTAAATTCGCCAATATCGGCTTTCGGAAAATAATGAACGCCTTTACCGATATATACTTTCTTTTGTGTGGCTTGAGAACCTGGACCATTGCTCCACTCCCCTAGTTTTTGTCCCAAATAATAACCGCTCCAAAATCCGCGGTTATACACTTTGTCGAGTTCGGTCATCCAATGATTGACTTTGTCTTTATTATAAGTCTTATTTGCAATGCTGTCAATCGCTTCGCGATAAGCTCTAATAACTTTAGCAACGTATTCGGGCGCACGGCCACGACCTTCAATTTTCAAAACTCTGATACCTGAATCGTAAATTTGATCTAAAAAATCGATGGTACACAAATCTTTTGGCGACATAATATATTCGTTATCCAGCTCCATTTCGATGCCCGTTTCCTGATCGATTACTGTATATTTTTTGCGACAATTTTGTTTGCAGGCTCCGCGATTTGCCGATGAATTATATGAATGTAAGCTCATATAACATTTGCCCGAAACCGCCATACACAGCGCGCCGTGACCAAATATTTCAATCTCCACCAAACGCCCGCTCGGTCCTTTTAATTGATATTTATCAATTTGCTCGGCAATACTTTTTACTTGGCGCAAACTCAGTTCTCTGCTCAACACAACCGTATCGGCAAACATGGCGTAAAATTTTAAAGTTTCGAAATTCGTGATGTTAATTTGCGTTGAAATATGCACCTCAATTCCAAATTCACGCGCAACAGCAATCACTGCTTGATCCATCGCAATAACAGCTGATAGCCCAACTTCTTTAGCGCGTTTTAGCAAGGTTCTAACAATGCTTAAATCGTGGTCATAGATTATAGTATTTAAGGTAAGATAGGTCCTTACATTTTTTTTTGAGCAGCGTTTTGCTATTTCGGGTAAATCATTTAAAGTGAAATTTATAGAAGCTCTGGCGCGCATATTGAGTTGTTCAACGCCAAAATATATCGAATCGGCACCATTATCAAGCGCAGCTTGAAGCGATTCGAAGTTACCGGCGGGCGCCATTAATTCTATTTTTTGATTAAATGCCATATATAAATTAGTAATTATGTAATAAAATAGGCGCAAATTTACACTTTTTTTAATGTAATATTTTTTGATTTTTTTTTGATTTAATATCTTGTTTTTTAGCATCTTTGTCGCTTAAATTTTTAAACTTAAAACAATGAAATTAGCAGTAGTAGGCGCCACCGGATTGGTTGGCAACGTGATGTTAGAAGTTTTAGCAGAGCGTAATTTTAAAATTGATGAATTACTATTAGTGGCTTCGAGTAAGTCGGTTGGTAAGCAAATCGAATTTAAGAAGAAGACTTACACTGTGATTAGTATGGAAGAAGCTGTTGTGGCTAAACCCGATATTGCTATTTTTTCTGCCGGAGGAGGCACTTCTTTAGAATGGGCACCAAAATTTGCCGCTGTTGGCACAACGGTTATAGATAATTCATCGGCATGGCGGATGAATCCGGATAAAAAATTGATTGTCCCCGAAATCAATGCTTCTATTTTAACGAAATCCGATAAGATTATTGCCAATCCTAATTGCTCTACCATTCAGTTAGTTTTAGCTTTGGCACCACTTCATAAAAAATATAAGATCAAACGTTTTGTGGTTTCGACTTATCAATCGGTTACCGGAACCGGTGTTAAAGCGGTTAAACAATTAGAAAATGAGTACAATGGCATTAAAGGTGATATGGCTTACCATTACCCGATTCATAAAAATGCCATTCCGCAATGCGATGTTTTTGAAGCCAACGGTTATACCAAAGAAGAGATGAAATTGATAAACGAGCCTCATAAAATTTTGGACGATTACAGTATTGCCATTACCTCAACTGCGGTCAGAATTCCTGTTGTTGGTGGTCATAGCGAATGTGTAAATGTGGAATTTGAAAATGATTTTGATTTGAATGATGTCAGAACTTTATTGCACCAAACACCCGGTGTAATTGTTCAAGACAATCCAGATACCAACACCTATCCCATGCCCATTTATACAAAAGGCAAAGATGAAGTTTTTGTGGGTCGCATTAGACGCGATTTTTCGTTGCCAAATTCATTAAATATGTGGATTGTAGCCGATAACCTTAGAAAAGGTGCTGCAACTAATGCCATTCAGATTGCTGAATATTTAATTGATAGAAAGTTAATTTAGCACTTAAAAAAGGCTGTTTTTTAAAATTATTATTAAATAAACTTTTTTACAAAAAAAAGCGTTAATGCTATATGCTATTTAATAAATCTAAATGAACGCTAGATGGTTTCATTATTTTACTTTACATTTAACTCGTTTAAGCAAAAAATTTAGTGACTTTTAAAATATTTAATTTTAAATTTTTAAAGACAAACGTTATATTTAATTTTATCTAACTATTACATATTTATTAACTTAATCTAAATTAATTATTATGAATGCAAAACTTTCAATGATTCTACGCATCTTATTAGGCTTGCTTTTGGTCGTTTTTGGTGCAAACAAATTTTTAGATTTTATGCCACACATGGAAATGCCCGAACCTGCAGGCAATTTTATGATGGCTATGATGGCTACCGGCTATATGCTTAAACTTATTGGCTTTACCGAGGTAGTTATTGGTTTATTATTACTTGTTAAAAAGGCAGTGCCATTTGCCTTAGTTGTATTAGCCCCAGTTGCTTTAAACATGGTTTTTTTTCATTTATTTTTAGCACCCGCAGGAATAGCTCCCGCAGCGCTTGTAACCTTGATAACAATTGTCCTAATTTATGATAATTGGGATCACTACAAATCCTTATTTTAAGCCGTTTACTTAACTTATTTTAGAGGCGTATTCGTTTGGATATGCCTTTTTTATTTTAGATTTGTAGCAACAAAACCCAAACTCAAATGAAAAAATTAATAATCCTAGTTTTTCTTGTAGCTATTTTAGCTTCTTGTGAAAACAAAAATCAAACAAAATTGAACTATCCCACAACTAAACAAGTTGACACTATTACCAATTATTTCGGAACGCAAGTTAAAGACCCTTACAGATGGTTAGAAGACGACCGTTCTGATGAAACTGGCGCTTGGGTAAAAGCCGAAAACGAAGTAACTTTTGGATATCTTTCAAAAATTCCTTACCGTGATATTCTTAAACAACGTCTCGAAAAACTGTGGAATTACGAAAAAATTGGCGCCCCATTTAAAGAAGGTGCTTACACCTATTTTTACAAAAATAACGGCTTACAAAACCAATATGTTTTATATCGTTTTAAAAATGATGAAACGCCCGAAGTCTTTTTAGACCCCAATACGTTTTCTGCCGATGGTACAACGTCTCTAGGCGAATTATCTTTTTCTAAAAATGGAAATATGTTAGCTTATTCAATTTCTGAAGGCGGTTCTGATTGGCGTAAAATTATCATCATGGATGCGCTAACCAAAGAAATTAAAGAAGACACCATTATAGATGTTAAATTTAGTGGCGTCTCTTGGCAAGCAAATGATGGCTTTTATTATTCAAGCTACGAAAAACCTAAAGGCAGTCAACTTTCTGCGAAAACTGATCAACACCGATTATATTATCATAAACTCGGCACAAAACAGAGTCAAGATCCAATCATTTTTGGCGATAAACAGAAAAGACGCTATGTTGGTGGCGGTGTTACCGAAAGTGGAAAATATCTGGTCATCACTGCCTCAATTTCTACTACTGGAAACGAATTATATATTAAAGATTTATCAAAACCAAATAGCAAAATTGTGACTGTTGTCGATAATTTTGATTCAGATTCTTATGTCATTGACAATATTGACGAAACGCTTTTTATTGAAACAAATTTAAATGCTCCCAATAAACGGATTGTAAAAGTCTCGGCACAAAATCCCGAACCAAAAAATTGGGTTGATGTTATAGGCGAATCTAAATACGTTTTATCACCTTCAACTGCCAGCGGTTTTATTTTTGCACATTATATGGTCGATGCGGTTTCGCAGGTTAAACAATTTGATTTTACCGGAAAATTAATTCGTGAAATCACACTTCCTGGCATAGGTACAGCAAGCGGTTTTGGCGGAAAAATTGAAGATAAAACAATTTATTACACCTTTTCAAACTACATCACTCCTGGTTCAATTTACGCTTTAAATCCTGCTACCGGCGAATCAACTTTATACAAAAAACCTGCAATTGATTTTAATTCTGATGGTTACGAATCTAAACAAGTATTTTATACTTCAAAAGACGGCACTAAAATTCCGATGATTATCTCTTATAAAAAAGGAACCATTTTAAACGGCAATAATCCTACAATTTTATACGGTTACGGCGGATTTAATATCAGTTTAACACCATCTTTTAGTATTGCCAATGCAGTTTGGTTTGAACAAGGCGGCGTATATGCAGTTCCTAATTTACGCGGTGGTGGTGAATATGGGGAAGCTTGGCACCTTGCTGGCACAAAAATGAATAAACAAAATGTATTTGATGATTTTATCGCTGCAGCGGAATATCTTATTGCCAACAAATACACATCGTCTAAATTTTTAGCCATTCGCGGCGGCTCAAATGGCGGCCTATTAGTTGGCGCAACGATGACACAACGACCCGATTTAATGCAAGTGGCTTTACCGGCAGTTGGCGTTATGGATATGTTGCGTTATCACACTTTTACAGCCGGCGCTGGTTGGGCTTATGATTATGGAACTGCTGACGATTCTAAAGAAATGTTCGACTATATTTATAGCTATTCGCCTGTTCAAAATGTTAAAGAAGGTATAGCATATCCCGCAACTTTAATTACCACAGGCGATCACGATGACCGCGTGGTACCTGCACATTCATTTAAATTTGCCGCTCAATTACAAGCAAAACAGAAAGGAAACAATCCCGTTCTTATTCGCATTGAAACCAATGCCGGACACGGAGCAGGAACGCCCGTTTCTAAAACTATTGAGCAAAATGCCGATATCTTCGGATTTACTTTTTACAATATGGGCTATAAAGAATTGCCAAATAAATATTAGCTGAATCGGTATTTGGCTTTTATACAAAGTCCACGGTTTAAACCGTGGACTTTTTTTATGAAGTTATTTTAAACCTAAAACAGCTGCGCCTTGTTCAAAAATAATATCAACGGGAATATTAGCTTCGCTTAAACGGTTTAAATCTTTTTGCAATTGCGCATCAATAATGCCTTTAGTTTTTGTCAATTGTGCCACGCCATCAAAATCGCCTTTGCCTTGTAATGAGATAATTAATTGTGATAAATCTTTCGTCGCTGTTCCCATTTTATCAAAATTTACGCTATAAGTTCCGTCTTCATTTCTGGCGAAAGCACCTGCTTCTTTAAAAAAGTTAAAGCACACCATATTGGCAATGCCGTGCGCATCGGCTGCACCAAAGCGGACAGACCTAAAAATTCCAGCTAAAAAAGTGGTCAAATAATCTTTCATATCGCCACTTAATTCGCCTTTATCGTGAAGTTGTTGCACCATATAAAGTCCTAAAATATCGGCTTTACCTTCTTCTAAAGCAGAATAATATTGTTTTAAAGCCTCGCGAACAGTGCCTTGTCCGTTAATGGTATTTTTTATTCCCAATCCGTGAGCGACTTCATGAAACATCGTATTGGCAAAAAATGCATCAAATTTTACATATTGTTGTTGGTCTTTAGCAATCAGCAAATTAGCGATAGGAACCATTATTTTATCAAACTTTGCTTGCATGACATTTTTTAGTTGCAATCGACGTGAGCCTTTTTTTAGTTGTACCTTTTCATCATTTGGCAAATTTATGGCGATGGTCTTGCCTCCTGAATTGGCATGACCGGCATAATAGACAACATCGTAAGCATTTAAATCGGAATTAGTACCCGGCGATTCTTTTTTGTAGATTGAATCAACAGGGAGATTGGCTTGCAATTCGGGTAAAAAACTAATAAAATGAGAGAGTTTTTTGCTCCATTCCATATCCTTAATCAGCACATAAGCTTCGTGGGAAGCTTTGTAGCCAAACAACTGGTCTTCGTAAGTTTCTATTGGGCCGATAACGATATCTAATTGATTGGTCTTCATATCCATCCAAGCCATATCGCTTTCATAATAACGATCGGTTAACAATGCTTTAGAGCGCAAGTACAAATATTTTTTCAAACCCGCATCGTCGGCTAAAACGGCAGCTTGATTTAACAATCCGGCGACTTGTTTTATTTGTACATCGAACATTTTATAATAAGGAACCGTGAATAAAACACCTGTATCTTCATTGCGTCTTATAAACGTATAAAGGCTTGTTTTATCTTTAGATTTAAAATTTTCAAATTCTTTTTTCTGCATATCCTGTGGGTAAAAATTAGCGCCCAAAGGTTTATCTCCAATACCATTTATAAAAGGTTGATTGTCGTTTAACCGATCCCAAGGACCATAATTTATTTCAATAAATTCTTTGGTTTCTTTCTCATAAACCTTATCTAAAAGCGCCTGCTTATCACCATAAGTTTCTATCCAAAACAATTCATTCATCCTATCAGCAGCCTCAATTAATAGTGGAATCATCTTTTTTTGATTAGCAGACAGCGCACTTAGATTTGCTGTTAATTTTACGGTAGCGTAAGCGTTTAATTTTTTTTGCATTTCGGTTTTGATATTGGTTTCTGTTACTTGATTTTTAGGCGCTCTAGCTAGATCTGTTTTGCAGGAAAAAGCAGTTGCAAAAAGCGCTAATAACATTAATTTATTTTTCAT
>JAVHOP010000109.1:0-5035 GCA_036170135.1 Flavobacteriaceae bacterium
AAACCTACCTATGAAATTTGAACTTAAAGTAACCGACACTAAAAGCAAAGCCAGAGCGGGCGTGATTACTACTGATCACGGTACGATTCTCACTCCCATTTTTATGCCTGTCGGAACGGTTGGCTCGGTAAAAGGAGTGCATCAGCAAGAGCTTAAAAACGATGTTAAAGCGCAAATTATTTTAGGAAATACTTACCATTTATATCTGCGACCTAAAACTGAAATATTAGAGCAAGCGGGTGGTTTACACAAGTTTATGAATTGGGATGGCAATATTTTAACAGATAGTGGCGGCTACCAAGTTTATAGTTTATCGGCTAACCGAAAAATAAAGGAAGAAGGCGTTAAATTTAAATCGCATATTGATGGGTCTTTCCACTTTTTTAGTCCTGAAAGTGTTATGGAAATTCAGCGCAGTATTGGTGCCGACATAATCATGGCTTTTGACGAATGTACACCGTATCCGTGCGATTATAAATATGCTAAAAACTCGATGCACATGACGCACAGATGGCTAGATCGCTGTGTGACGCATCTTGAAAAAGTCCCTTTTAAATATGGTTATTCGCAAGCATTTTTTCCAATTGTACAAGGTTCAACATATAAAGATTTAAGAACACAATCGGCTGAATATATTGCCAATATTGGAGCAGAAGGGAATGCTATCGGTGGATTATCGGTTGGAGAACCCGTTGAAGCTATGTACGAAATAACCGATTTGGTTTGCAATATTCTGCCAAAAGATAAACCGCGCTATTTAATGGGCGTCGGCACACCGATTAATATTTTAGAAAATATCGCTTTAGGAATTGATATGTTTGATTGTGTTATGCCAACGCGCAATGCGCGAAATGGCATGTTATTTACAGCCCATGGCACCATAAATTTAAAGAATAAAAAGTGGGAAGACGATTTTTCTCCTCTTGACGAAATGGGAATTACTTCGGTTGACTTATTGTATTCTAAGGCTTATTTACGTCACTTGTTTGCAGCCAACGAATTTTTGGGTAAACAAATTGCTTCCATACATAATTTAGGCTTTTATTTATGGTTGGTTGGTGAGGCAAGAAAGCATATCTTAGCGGGAGATTTTTACAATTGGAAAACCCAAATGGTAAAGCAGATGGATAAGCGCTTATAAGCCTTGAAAATACTTGATAAATACATATTAAGTCGCTATTTTACAGCCTTTATTTTTACGCTGTTAATTTTAACTCCTATTGCCATAGTAATTGATATTGCTGATAAAATTGGAAAGTTTCTAGCAAAACCCGATTTGACAACTTGGCAAATAATAAGCAATTACTATTTAAATTTCGTCATAAATTACGCTAATACCTTTATGCCATTAGCGCTGTTTATTTCGGTCATTATGTTTACTTCTAAAATGGCTGATAATACCGAAATCGTAGCCATTAACACTGCCGGAATATCTTTCAAAAGATTTATTAGGCCTTATTTTATTGGGGCGGCAATTGTTACCGTATTTGCGCTTTTAATGACACATTTTATTGTGCCTCGAGCTAATAAACAGCTCGATGATTTTGGATTGCAATTTCTAACAAAAGAAGAAAACACCAATAATTGGGTAAATAATGGCGTCCTGCAACTTAGTAAAGGAAATTATGTGTATGTAAAAAATTTTAATATCGAACAACAAAACGGGTTCAACTTTACATTTGAACAATACGAAAATGGGCAATTAGTTTATAAAATTGCCGCTGCTAATATGGTCTTTAAACCCAAGGATAGTTCATTTGAATTGATTAACTATAAGAAAAGACGACTCATTCAAAATAAAGATTATAATGAAATTGGTGAAAAAATGGATACTACTTTTAATTTTGTTCCAACTGATTTTGTCTCCGAAAAGAATTTAGCACGTCAAATTAGTACGCCAGATTTGTTAGACTTTATTAAGAAATCTAAAGCGCGAGGCGTTTTAAATTTAAACAGCCATTATGTCGAATTATACAGCCGCACGAGTTTGCCCATGTCGTCCTTTATTTTAACTTTAATAGCTGTAGTTTTAGGTTCTAAAAAGCGGCGTGGTGGTATCGGATTTAGCCTGGCAATTGGTATTGCATTGATGTTTATATATGTATTTTTTATGAAAGTTGCCAATGTTTTAGGCTCTGTAGCGACAGCAAATGCTTTTTTATTAGTTTGGATGCCTAATCTTATTTTCGGATTATTATCAATAATATTATTTAAAAATGCCAAACGCTAAGCGCAACGACCAACTCCATCTGCATTTTATAGTTTTTATTTGGGGATTTACCGCAGTTATAGGAGCATTAATAAGTATAGACGCCATTCCGTTAGTTTGGTACCGAACGGGTTTAGCAGTCTTGGTTCTGTTATTATATGCTATTTTATTTAAAAAAAGCTTAAAAAAGAAACCTAAAGATATTTTAAAATTTTTATTTGTCGGACTTTTTATTGCCATTCATTGGATAAGTTTTTTTTATGCCATTAAAATATCTAATGTTTCAATAACCCTGGCAGCAATATCAACAGGAGCTTTATTTGCAACTTTTATTGAACCCATATTTTATAAGAAAAAAATTGTGTGGTATGAGGTGTTGTTTTCGGTCATTGCCATTTTAGGTTTATTAGTTATTTTTCAGGTTCAAGCGCAATTTACTTTAGGAATTATTTTTGGATTGATTGCTGCATTTTTATCGGCACTTTTTGCCGTTTTAAACAGTAAATTAATTAAAACACACGAAGCGTTGAGCATTACTTTTTATGAACTTTTATCTGGTTTTTTGCTTATAAGTGTCTTGTTGTATTTTAATGGCACCATGCAAACGCCCACATTTTTTAAACTCTCGTTATCCGATTTTATGCTTCTATTCATATTAGCATCAATTTGCACAGCCTATACAATGGTAGCGTCAACAAAATTATTGCTTAAAATGAGTCCGTTTACAATGATGCTCACCATTAATTTAGAGCCTGTTTACGGTATTGCCTTAGCCGTTATTATTTTGGGAGATAGCGAAAAAATGACACCTCAATTTTATTTGGGAACAGCCTTAATCATTATAAGTATCTTATTAAATGCCGCTTTTAAAAGATATCCTAGAATAATACTGAACAAAAAGCAATAGAACATCTGTAAATGTTTTTATATTTGTAACGATAACCAGAACCTGAATTATGGAATATTTAGACTTTGAACTTCCTATAAAAGAACTTGAAGACCAATTAGATAAGTGTCTTATAATTGGCGAAGAGAGCGATGTAGATGTTTCGAAAACTTGTAAGAATATCGAAAAAAAATTAGAGAAAACAAGAAAAGACATATATACCAACCTAACACCGTGGCAACGCGTACAATTGTCACGTCATCCTTCAAGACCTTATACTTTAGATTATATCAACGCTATTTGTGGTGATACTTTTTTCGAATTGCACGGCGATAGAAATGTTAAAGATGATAAAGCAATGATTGGTGGATTGGGTAAAATTGGCGATCAATCTTTTATGTTTATCGGACAACAAAAGGGCTATAATACAAAAACTCGACAATATCGCAACTTTGGAATGTCTAATCCCGAAGGTTACCGCAAAGCATTGCGATTGATGAAAATGGCTGAAAAATTTCAGATTCCTGTGGTTACATTATTAGATACACCCGGTGCATATCCCGGACTTGAAGCCGAAGAACGCGGTCAAGGCGAAGCCATTGCTAGAAATATTTTTGAAATGACACGCCTAAAAACGCCCATTATTACCATTGTAATTGGCGAAGGTGCCTCTGGTGGTGCACTCGGAATTGGCGTTGGCGATAGGGTTTATATGCTCGAAAATACATGGTACACCGTTATTTCTCCTGAATCTTGTTCGTCTATTTTGTGGCGAAGTTGGGACCATAAAGAAGAAGCTGCCGACGCCTTGAAATTGACAGCTTTTGATATGAAAAAACAAAAACTAATTGATGATATTATCAAAGAGCCTTTTGGTGGCGCTCATAGCAACCGGAATGGCGCTTTTCAAATTGTTGAAGATGCTATCGTGAACGCCTACTCAGAACTCAAAGTGCTTCCTGTTGATGAATTGGTGGCAAAACGAATGGCAAAATACGAATCGATGGGCGTTTATAAAGAATAACAATCCAATTTTTATTTTTAGTTGGATTTTAATTTTAACAGATGAAAATATTAAGTCCATCTCAAATTTATCAAGCAGATCAAGCCACCATAAAAAATGATAATATCTCATCATTAGATTTGATGGAACGCGTTGGAAAGCTTTGCTGTGATTGGATTTTAAATAACGATATTTCCAAAAACAACTCTGCATTTTACATTTTTTGTGGCGTAGGCAATAATGGTGGCGATGGTTTGGTAATTACCAGACTGTTGCTGGCAAAAGGACTTAAAGTAAAATCCTTTATTGTAAACTTTAGCGAAAAAAAATCAGCCGACTTTCGCAATAAGTTAGAACAATTAGAACGGCTAAATTTTCAGCCCATTAATATCAAATGCATTGCAGATTTTCCGATAATTCCGAAAAATGCTATTGTTATAGATTCCATTTTCGGTCTGGGATTAAAGCGTTCGCCAGAGGGTTTTACTAAAGACCTTATTAAACATCTCAACCAATCTCAAAATTATATTTTATCAATCGATTTTCCTTCTGGATTGTTTGCTGATGAGACTGTTCTAGATAAAGAATCCGTTGTTAAAGCGAATCATACCTTAACTTTTCAATGTCCAAAACTAGCATTTTTATTGCCAGAGAATCAAAATTTCACAAAATCATGGGAGGTTTTAGACATTGGTTTAAATCAGGATTTTATAGAAGCGTTACCAGCTAAGGCTGAATTAATTTTGGAATCAGATATTTTAGCTTTTTATAAAAAACGGACAACTTTTTCTCATAAAGGAACTTTTGGACATTCCTTATTAATAGGTGGAAGCTACGGAAAAATAGGGTCTATGATTTTGGCTTTAAAAGCCGCAAATAAAATTGGAAGTGGTCTAGTAACCGGACTGATTCCTGAATGTGGCTATCAAATTATTCA
>JAVHOP010000109.1:5135-32206 GCA_036170135.1 Flavobacteriaceae bacterium
TTGGAAGTGGTCTAGTAACCGGACTGATTCCTGAATGTGGCTATCAAATTATTCAGTCGCAAGTGCCAGAAGCAATGTGTATAACCTCAGGTAAAAAGTACCTTTCAAACTTTGATAACCCTATTAATGCCAATGCGATAGGTATAGGAATGGGGATGGGTTTAGAATCTGAAACGCAAGCCTCTTTTTTAGCTTTTTTAGCCAAAAATAAAAATCCTTTAGTTTTAGATGCCGATGCATTAAATGGTCTATCATTACATCTCGATTCCTTAAAATTAGTCCCAAAAAACAGTATTTTAACGCCACACCCAAAAGAATTAGAGCGCTTAATTGGCACTTGGGAAAATGATTTTGAAAAGTTAGAAAAGCTCAAAATTTTTAGCAAAAATTATCGGGTAATTGTCGTTTTAAAAGGTGCATATACACTTATTGTTGATCAAGAAAATTTATATTTTAATTCAACTGGAAATCCCGCATTGGCAACTGGAGGTAGCGGCGATGTATTAAGTGGCTTGATTACCGGACTTTTAGCACAAAATTACAAACCGCTACAAGCGGCAATTTTTGGAGTCTTTATTCATGGATTAACTGCAGATATTGCTATTGAAGAAGAATTAACTTTCGAGACTTTTATAGCTTCTGATATCATAAATTATTTGCCGAAAGCTTTTAAACAGCTCTTAAATATTGACAAATAAGAATAAAAAAGGCAAGTGATTTATCACTTGCCTTTTTGTTTTTATAAAAAGTTTAAACTTATAATTTTAAGGAATCAAATAAGGCAATTAATCTGGGATCAGATGGTCTTGGGGCATTGGCATCTACAATGTTACCTTGTGGATCTATTAATATAAAGCGAGGAATTCCGGTAATTTCATAATCTTTTACAAATTTAGAATTCCAATCACTTTCTCCAAATAGTTGGATACCACCTAGTACTTTTTCTTTAATCATATTGCGCCATTTGGTCTTTTCGGCTAATTTATCTATCGACAGACTTACAAATGCAATATTTTTATCTCTGTATTGTTCTTCAACTTTTTTTAAGTCGGGTATTTGTTGAATGCAAGGGGCACACCAAGTAGCCCAAACATCAATATAAACATATTTGCCGGCTAAACTTTTTAAGGAAGTTTTACCACCCTTAAAATTTTCTAAGTCAAAGGTAGGCGAGGGCTGTCCTAAAGCAAATTTTGTCAACTTTAAGTGTTGTGCTTCGTAATTCTGATTTAAGAATACAACCATTCGTTCGTTTGCTGTTTTTTCATTGGCAGTAAAGGCGCTATCCAAATCTTTAGTTTCTGCTAACAGCTTTGTGTTAAAGTCATCTATTTCTTTAATCTTAGCATCAAATACGCTTTTTTCCATCAAAAAGAAAGTCTCTAAATTATCGAGACCAAATTGTTTTTGGGTATTAATTTTTTTCGCTAGGTAATTGTTAGTTCCTGCGCCATCGCCTTCAAAAACAATACTTTCTTCAAATTTATCGGCATCGGCTTTAAGCTCGAGTTCATAACCATTTTTAAGATTTAAAAATGTTTGGCTTTTGCCATCTGATAAGGCAAAAAAACCAGCTTCAATTTTTAGAGTATCGCTAAAACTACCGTCCTTTTTGACGAGTATTTTTTTGATATAACGGTTGTTGCCATAAATAGTCAGGGTATCTACTTTTAAATTAGTGATTTCTCCCGAAATAGTTACATAATCGTGTGGTGTTTTTTTGCAAGCTACAATGCTTAAAACAGCAAATAGATAAAATAGTTTTTTCATTTTTTTAATAAATTTTTGCAAAGATATAAATTATGGATGTGCCAATTGATGAATATTTGTTAAAAATTGTTTAAGCATTAATTTTTTAAATTTGCAAGCTTTTAAAATTGCAAATATATTTGGATATGACCGCTATAATGATGAATTTTGGAAAACTAAAGAACACTAAAAATGATTCATCAAATAAATACCAAACATCTCAATTTTAAAACAATTTATGATATAATTAACCGACATAAAAAACTCGTTTTATCAGATGATGCCATTAGCAAAATAATAAAATGCAGGAATTATTTAGATGAAAAGTTAAATCAGAACGACAGACCGGTTTATGGCATAAACACCGGATTTGGTTCGCTTTGCAATGTCAAAATATCGAATGATAATTTATCTAAATTACAAGAAAATTTGGTTATAAGTCATGCTTGTGGTACAGGTGATCACGTTCCAAATGAACTCGTAAAATTGATGTTGTTTTTAAAAATTCAATCATTGAGTTATGGCCACTCTGGGGTGCAATTAAAAACTGTTGAGCGTTTAATTGATTTCTACAATAACGATATTTTTCCTGTAGTTTTTACGCAAGGCTCTCTTGGAGCTTCGGGAGATTTGGCACCTTTAGCACATTTATCTCTTCCATTATTAGGTAGGGGCAAAGTGATATATCAAGAAAAAGAATACAGTGGCGATGCTATTTTAAAATTATTTAGTTGGAATCCCATACAACTTAAAGCAAAAGAAGGTTTGGCGTTGCTCAATGGCACCCAATTTATGAGTGCGTATGGTTTGTATCTGATTTTAAAATCGGCTAAACTCTCTTATTTTGCCGACTTAATTGGCACCCTTTCTTTAGAAGCTTTTGACGGACTCAAATCGCCGTTTAATCCACTCATTCATTTAGTGCGCCCACATCAAGGTCAGTTAAAAACTGCCGAGCGCATTTTAGAATTTTTAGAAGGTAGCACGCTTATAAATCAGCCAAAAGCGCACGTTCAAGATCCGTATTCTTTTAGATGCATGCCTCAGGTTCACGGTGCTAGCAAGGATACTTTGCATTATGTTTCAAAGACCTTTTTAACCGAAATTAATAGCGTAACCGATAATCCAAATATTTTTGTTGAAGCCGATGAAATTATCTCTGGAGGCAATTTTCACGGGCAACCCTTAGCTTTAGCTTTAGATTTTTTATGTATCGCCATGGCGGAATTGGGTAGCATTTCTGAACGCCGAACGTATCAGCTCATCTCGGGTCAACGCGGACTGCCAAATTTTTTGGTAAAAAATCCCGGATTAAATTCCGGATTTATGATTCCACAATATACCGCCGCCAGCATTGTAAGTCAGAATAAACAATTGTCAACACCTGCCAGCATTGATTCGATTGTGTCGTCAAACGGACAAGAAGATCACGTGAGTATGGGTGCAAATGCAGCAACTAAAGCTTATAAAGTTGTTGAAAATATTGAAACGATTTTGGCAATTGAATTATTTAATGCCGCACAAGCATTGCATTTTAGAAATTTAAAAACATCGCCATTCTTAAACAATATTGTAACACTACTTAGAGAAAGTGTTCCTTTTATTGAAGATGATGTAGAAATGGCACCTCAGATAAACAATTCTAAGCAGTTTATAAAAGATTTTGTTTTAGATGTTGAGCTGATGGACTTGTAATTAAATCAAAAATTTAGTTTTCAGAGTTAGTCTTTTAAAGAAGATGGCTTAAATTAAACCAACCTCATTCAAACATTTACGCATAGATTGGTAGGTTCGTTCAATATCATTATCTAAACCAATTGAAAAGCGGATGAGTCCTTCGCTCAATCCCATAGCTTGGCGTTCTTCAAGGGGAATTTCTGATGAAGTTCCAGTTCCCGGAGCATTGAAAAGAGTTTTATAAAAACCTAAACTCACCGCTAAATAACCCAAATTATTTTTCTGAAGTAATTCCATAAGTTTATCGGCTTTTACCAATGTGCCAGCATCTAAGGCAAGCATGCCACCAAAACCAAATTCGGCATTGCTAATTTTTTTATAAAGTTCATGTTGTGGATGTGATTTTAGACCAGGATACATGATTCTAATACCATCTTGTTCAAATTTTTGAGCTAGATATAATGCGTTTTCACTGTGTTTTTTCATCCTAATATGCAAGGTTCTCATATTTTTTAAAACACTTGAAGAGCGAAGGCTATCCATAACTGGACCCAATAGCATACTAGCGCCATTATTCACATTTTTTAAGCTATCAATAAATTCTTTTGTACCACAAATAGCGCCGGCAACGGTATCACTGGTACCATTTATAAATTTTGTTAAACTGTGTATAACCACATCTGCGCCAAGCATTTTAGGACGAATACAAAGAGGTGAAAAGGTATTATCGACTATTAATGTAAGCTGGTGTTTTTTAGCTAATTTAGATAAACTAGGTATGTCGGCGACTTCTAATAAAGGGTTGCTAACCGATTCACAATACAATATTTTAGTATTTTTTGTGATAGCGGCTTCAACTTTTTTAAGATTAGTAATATCTACAAAAGTGGTGTCGATATTAAATTTTGGTGTAAAATTTTTTAGAAAGGCGTAAGTGCCACCATAAACCGTTCGCGAACAAACAATGTGGTCGCCAGAACTGCATAATTGTAAGATAGTAGGTGTAATAGCGCCCATACCAGAAGCAGCAACATTGGCAGTTTCGGTTCCTTCTAAAGCGGCTAAAGCCTCTGATAAATATAGGTTGCTCGGACTAGAATGTCGGGAATAAAGATAGCAACCTTCGGTGTGCCCTTCGAAGGTATCCATCATAGATTTTGCCGCTAAAAAGGTATAAGTTGATGAATCTGAAATAGATGGATTAACACCACCAAATTCTCCGAAATACTGTAAATCTTGAATGCTGTTTGCTGCTTGGTCTTGCATGATAGTTTAATTTAATTGAAGTGTAAATTAATAAATAAATAGAAAATATATCAATAGATTGCAAAAAATATTGTAATAAAATCTTTTAATACAAACAAATGCTTTAATAATTACAAAATTAATTATTAATATTGCTTTTTTAATTAAAAAATTACAATATGGCACTCGATAGTATTGATAAAAAACTACTCAACTATTTACAAACGGATAGCAAAATTGCGACAAAGACGTTGTCTGTAAAGTTAGATTTATCGGTTACAGCGGTTTATGAACGCATAAAAAGGTTGGAACATAGTGGCATTATCGAAAAATATATTGCCGTTTTAAACCGAGATAAAATTGAAAAGAATTTTGTGGTATTTTGTCAAATAAAATTGATAAAACATGCTCATGACTATATTGAACAATTTGAAAAAGATGTTAAAGATTTAGAAGAAGTTTTAGAATGTTACAACATTAGTGGTGAATACGATTATATTTTAAAGGTGATAGTCGAAAATATGAAAGCTTACCGAAAATTCATCAACACAAAATTAACGACCTTAGATTATATTGGCAGTACGCACAGTACCTTTATAATTAGCGAAGTAAAGCAACAGAATGTTGTAGTATTAACGCCATAAAAAAAAGGTTCAAATTAAATTTGAACCTTTTTGCATTTGTTTAGTTTTCGACTTTCTTTTTAAACTTATCGAATTTAGTTTCTACTTTTTTCTTAGGCCAGCTGTTATTTTCAAGGTTAACATCAGCAGTTAATAAATCAGGGTCTAATTCAATAGATTTTATAGCTTTATCTGAAGTGATTAATTTACTTACTTCAGCATCGTTAAAGCGCCAAATTAAAGCTGGATAATATTTATTATCAACACTGCCATCTTCATAATTAATGCGAATGACAATTGGCATCACGAGTCCACCCGGTTTATCAAAGGTAACTTTATAAAAATATTTTGAGTTTTTAAGTGCGGCGCGTTCTTCTTTGGTAAAGTTTTTCGTCAAATAATCATCTAATATTTTTAGCTCCTTGGTTGGTTCTTTAATTTTTTCCATTTCTGGTTTGTACTCGTCACTGTCGGTGTCAACTAAAAATACATAGTTAGCTAAGTCAAGTCCGTAGCGGTCTGCAATATCTTTTGCTTGTTTAGTTGGTGTTGTGCTCACCACATATTTGCTCACGCTTTTAATGCCGATATCATTAAAATCGGTGGTGTAATACCAACCTCTCCAAAACCAATCTAAGTCGGTTGCCGAGGCATCTTCCATCGTTCTAAAGAAATCGGCTGGTGAAGGGTGTTTAAATTTCCAACGTTCGGCATACGTTTTAAAAGCTTTATCAAATAGGTCATGACCTAAAATCAATTCTCTTAAAATATATAAACTGGCAGCCGGTTTGGCATAAGCATTATTGCCAAATTGAAATATATTTTCTGAATTAGACATAATAGGCGAAATCCGATTTTGATCACCACTCATATAGCCAGTGATGTTTTTTGGGAAACCTCTAGATGGGAAATTTTTATCTAGTCGTTCTTCGGCTAACATTTCTGTAAAAGAGTTTAAACCTTCATCCATCCAAGTCCATTGACGTTCATCTGAATTGACAATCATTGGAAACCAATTATGCCCAACTTCGTGAGTTATTACGCCAATCATGCTATTTTTTGTACGTTCAGAATAAGTGCCATCTGGATTTGGACGACCGCCATTCCAACAAATCATCGGATATTCCATACCCTGATTTTTTGAGTGTACAGAAATAGCTTTGTGATAAGGATAGTCAAAAAGATGTTCAGAATAAGTTTCTACGGTATTTGCAACAACTTTGGTAGAGAATTCGCCCCAAAGCGGATTGCCTTCTTTTGGATATAATGATTCGGCCATGACCGTGCGATTTCCAATTTTAACGGCCATCGCATCGAATATAAATTTACGAGAGCTTGCAAAAGCGAAATCGCGTACATTTTCGGCTTTCAATTTCCAAGTTTTTGTTTTGTTAGAAAAATCTTTTTCTGCTATTTCTGCTTCTTCTTGGGTAACAATTACAACGGGTTTGTCAAATGTCTTCATGGCTTCTTGATAGCGTTTCCATTGTTTGTTGGTAAACATATCTTGTCGGTTCAACACAACACCAGTACCATCTAAAACGTGATCGGCAGGTGTTGTAATATTCACTTCAAAATTTCCAAATTCGAGAGTGAATTCACCACTTCCCCAGAACTGCATATTTTGCCAACCTTCAACATCGTTATAAACTGCCATTCTTGGATAAAACTGTGCGATGATATAAAGATTATTTCCATCTGTATCAAAGTGTTCATAACCAGAACGCGCTCTATCAGTTACGTGATTATTGATATTATACCACCATTTTATTTTAAAAGTATAGGTCGATTTTGGTTGCATTGGTAAGGGTAAATCGACACGCATCATGGTTTGGTTGATGGTATATTTTAAATCGTTTCCGTTAGCGTCTTTAACATAATCGATATGAAAACCACCCTGAAAGGGTTTTCCCATAAAATTTGTTACATACTTTTGTGGATCATAGCCAAAGCTTTGTGCGCCTGATTCTATATCTGGAGTTTTTGAATCTGGTGCGCGTTTATTTTGGTCTAATTGCACCCATAAATAAGTCAATTCGTCTGGTGAGTTGTTAGAATAAGTTATGGTTTCTTCACCAGAAAGTTTTTGATTTTTATCATCTAAAACAACGTCCATTTTATAATCGGCTTGTTGTTGATAATAGGCAGGACCCGGCGCTCCAGAAGCTGTTCTAAACATATTAGGCGTTGGTAATTCTTCGTAAAGTTGCCTAAACTTACTGATGTTATAATGCCCTTTTTTGTCGGTATTTTGTTCTTGTGCTAGTATGCTAGCTGTAAAAAACAGCAAGGTACTAAAAGTTAAAAAAGTTAATTTTTTCATTGAGAATGTTTGGTTTAATTTTGAAAGATTAAAGCTAAAAAAAAAGGGAAGACCGTGTTAATTTTATTATAATTTTAACAAATCTTTATCATTTGAGCGGACTAAAATCATGGTTTTTAAAACTTTGCCAATATTGAGTTTGATAATATTTTGTTGCTCTTCAAATTCATCCATTAAAATGGTGTTTTCAATTTCAATACTTTTTATGGTTGCAACATCGTTTATCTCAATATAAAAGTAAACCAAATCGTTTTCATATTCTTTGCCTAAAAATTTAATATTTAATGGTTTGCCATTAACAATAACTTTAAAATGATTGTTGAGATAATAGGTAATTAATTGATTAGTAGTTGCAAGTTCTTGAGGTGTGTCTAGTTTAAAATCTTTTTTAAAATTTGCATTTAATGTTTTTTCAACATCATCGGTAAAGAGGCGCATCGTAATTTGCAAGGTTTTTTCTTGCGCTTTATAATCTATTTGAGAGAGACTAATATAGTATTTATGAAGTGTAAATGCCATTAGAGGAATCAAAAGAAGCAGAACCAATTTCTTTAAAAGTGTCATTAAAATTGTATTTTTGAATACTGTAAAAATAAAAATTTGTAATGAGATATCTACTATTAATTTTTTCGATCCAAATTATAGCTTTGTGTAGCGTAAATGCGCAACAAAACAATCAATCAAAAGCTAAAATCATTTCTTCTAAAAATGTAAAAATATTTGAACAAAAAATCGGCTCTAAAAGTATGGGACCATCTGAACCGAGTATTTTTATAAATCCTAAAAATACCAAAAATATTGTAGCTGGTTCAATTATCGATTATATACACACGTCAATTGACGGTGGCTCAACTTGGAAAACCAGTCAAATTAAATCTTCTATGGGTGTATGGGGCGATCCGTGTATTACGGCAGATACTAAGGGCAATTTTTATTACGCTCATTTATCAGACCCAGAAGGCACTAATTGGCGCAGTAATAAAATTCTCGACAGAATGGTGGTGCAAAAATCGACAGACGGCGGTTTAACTTGGAGTGATGGTGCTGGTGTTGGAATGAATTCTCCAAAACAACAAGATAAAGAATGGCTGACAGTAAATCCATTTAATAATGAAATTTATATGTCGTGGACGGAATTCGATAAATATAACAGCCAAAATCCTAAAGATAAATCGCGAATATTATTTTCAAAATCTGTTGATGACGGCTTAACTTGGAGTCTGCCTCTAAAATTATCGCAGTTTGAAGGCAACACTTTAGATGATGATTTAACCGTTGAAGGTGCTGTGCCAAGTGTTGGACCAAATGGCGAAATATACGTAGCATGGAGCTATGATAATAAAATATATTTTGACAGGAGTCTTGATAGTGGAAAAACTTGGCTCGATAAAGATATTGTCGCTTCAAATCAGCCAGGCGGTTGGAATTTTGAAGTCCCCGGTTTAAACCGTACAAATGGGATGCCCATAACAGGGGTTGACATGAGTAATGGTAGCTATAAAGGCACGATTTACATCAATTTTTCTGACCAACGAAATGGGGAAAATAATACCGATATTTTTATAGTAAAGTCGGTTGATGGAGGAAATACTTGGAGCCATCCGATAAGCGTAAATCAAGATAAGACAACATCACATCAGTTTTTGACTTGGATGAGTGTCGATCCAAAAACGGGCTATATTTATATTTTATTTTATGATAAAAGCAAATATACCAATGCCTTAACAGATGTTGTTCTGGCTATTTCTACTAATGGTGGCGATAGTTTTATAAATACGACTATTTCTGAAAAACCATTTGAAACTAACGATGCCATTTTTTTTGGTGATTATAGCAATATCAATGCCTATAACAATATTGTCCGACCAATTTGGACACAACAAGAAAAAGGAATATTAAGTATCTGGACTGCGTTAATCCAATTAAAATAATGAAAAATTTAATCATTGCAAGCACATCGACTCTTTATGGAAGTGATTATTTAGAATATTTATTTCCGGAGATATCAAAATTATTTCAAAATGTTCCCGTTGTTGTTTTTGTGCCTTATGCGCGACCTAGCGGGTTGAGTTATGATGATTATTCTGCTTTAGCGAAAAAAGCTTTTTCTAAAATTAACATCACCTTAAAGGGGATTCATGAGTTTAAAAATCCACAAGTGGCCATAAAAGAAGCAAAAGCAATTTTTGTGGGTGGAGGCAATACTTTTTTATTGGTAAACACTTTATATGAACTTTTTTTGATGCCTATTTTAAAAGAAGCCATTGAAAACGGAACACCTTATTTGGGTACCAGTGCGGGTAGTAATATTTGTGGTTTAACCATGCAAACAACCAACGACATGCCCATTATTTATCCACCGAGTTTCAATACTTTGGGAGTGATTCCGTTTAATATAAACCCACATTATTTAGATCCAGATTCAAATTCAAAGCACAAAGGAGAAACCAGAGAAACTAGGATTAAAGAGTTTCATCATTTTAATAAGACACCAGTTTTGGGCTTAAGAGAAGGAAGTTGGCTGGAAGTTAAAGGTGCTAAAATTATTTTAAAAGGTGAATTATCAGCGCGCTTGTTTTTGCCCGAAGACCTGCCAAAAGAATTACAAACTGAAACAGACCTTTCGGCATTGATTTAAAAAAGAGGGGAACTTAAATTTTAAGTTCCCCTCTTTTTTATGAAATTATTAAATTTTAGTTGTTAATAAAAATCTTTTTAGAAACAACACCTTTATCGGTATTGATGTTAATCATATAAATACCGTTGCTAATGCCTTTAATAGGAAGTCTTATTTCATCGCCATCTTTAACAGATTTCCAGTAATGAGCTTTTTGACCGAGCACATTAAATAAGGTTGCATTTTGAATAGATACGTTATTTTTTCTAATAACAACATCAGATGAACCATTATCAAAGTAAACTAGCACTTGATTGAGCGCTAAATCTTCAACACCTAAAGTAGATTCATTGCCAAAAGTTACAAAGAAGCGGTCTTGGTATGTTCCGGCATCGAGTGTTAATGAAACTACATTCTTTGAAATATTGTAGAATCTTCTAGAGGTAATATCTCTTATATAAACCGTCACATTTTGCAAGGCACTTTGGTCTAGCATTAAATTAATTGTACTGGCATTTGCCATTTCAATGATGAGTGGAATTTGAGTAACATTTTCAAATTTTCCTACACCGGCTATAACATAATTGATGGTGTCATTGGCAAATTTAACATACATATCAGTTGGCTGCTTATCATAAATCCAGCTATCATAACCATTGTCAAAAGCATCGGTGTTACCATCTTTAAAGTTAATGCCAATTTGGCGGTGTAAATCTTTACCATCAGGGTCTTGATATTCAAAACCAATTTTTACTTGTGGCAGGATAATATCTTCGTTTGTCGATAAATTATCATTATTTTCGGCAACATCTAAAGATTTATTTGCTTGGCCAATGGTTGCGCCTTCTTCTTTTTTAGTTTTAAAGAAGAAAGAATTAACACCATCAATAGTTTGACCAAATCGCTGGCTGTTATTAAAAGTAATAGTACCACCATTATTGCTACCAACAAAGAAACCTTGTGCAACAGGTATGTATCTTCCTGGCGCGTGGTAAGTGCCATTACCTAAGCCGGCCGTTCCCGATACATTTGTATTTGCAGCGATACCCATACTTAAATTTCGGATGCCATAACCGCCCACATAACCTCCTAAGTTATGATTGCCACTATCGCCTTGCATTTCCCAAAAATAGAGGGTTTGGACGATGCTTGCGCTATTGTCATTTAAAAATTTAGTTGCATCGAGCGCCGAAGGATAAGGGTTTCCAATTAAAATCAAATCACCCGCAACCATGTTAGCTGTATAATTTCCATCATTTGGAGTGCCTGTAAAAGTATAATTTTGTTGAACGCCAGGACCTTTTAAAAGGTAACCGAGTGGTGGACTGATTCTACCATAAGTCCAGTTTTGTGTCCAGTTTACATAACCGGTACCCGATCTAAAGGTAAAAAACCAGTATTCGGATAGGCTAATTGGGTTTGTCTTGCTTCCATTTAAAGAACTATAAATGCCGTCCCATTGTATAAAATTAATATTTAATGGGGTACTTGTTTCAGAAGTTGGGATGGTACCATCTCTTAAAACACTAAACATACTAAAGGTATTTGTTCCGACTTCAACCACTGGTGATGTCCAATAATTATATTGGTAAACCGAAGCTGTTGTTCCTATTTGGTCGATATAAATTTTACCCGTACCTGTAACTTGCGAAATACCTGTGTGCGTTTGAACCAACTGAGCGTTGCCAATCATTCTTAATTCTCCGTCGAGTTGGATTTGATTTAATACAGTCAATGATTTGGTATTATTAACCATTAATTTAGAGCCTGTCTTTATCCAAGCGCAGTTTACTATTGCAGCTGTATTTATAAAGGCGTTGGTTTGCGAAGACTGCGCATCTATTAATAATAGTTTTGCTGTATCAGTGCCACTTGGGGCGCCATTAACACCTGTACCACCAGCCCAAGTTGCGGTATTTCCACTCCAAATAATTGCATTGAGCTCTGTGTAGGTAAAATACTTGGTTCCATCAAAGTCGTATGTTGCAGCGTATTGCGAAACGCCATTTATAGTTTGCAAGGTTAATGGCAAGTAAACTACGTTAGTGGTGAGCGCGGCATCATCGGCTATTTTTAGTATTTTTAAAGTATTTGCTGTGTTTAAATAGGTGTTAATTGTTGCTGCAGTAGCGGCAATTTGTACAGTGCCTACAATTCCAGTTTCAACTATTTTCCAAGTTCTGTTTAAAGTTTTTTCGGGAGAACACATCAAAGTTGAGGTGGTTGCTGCTAAAGGTACGGTGCCATTGTGACCCCAAGCTAAGAAATAATTATTAGCTAAAAAATTATTGGGATTACTGGCATTATCTACTGCAATTGTTCCCAAACCAATAGTAATCAAACCATCAGTATTGATTGATTTTGATTGTTTTTGATTTAAAACTCCTTTAAGGTTATCTCTACCAATTGCAGATACATTGTGATGAAATGCGGTATTTGTTGTATAGTCCCATATTTTTGTAAGTCCATTTGCAGCTATATAATCGCCTTCAACAACCGTTATATTATTGTCGGTTGGGTTTAAAGTTATTCCGTATTTAATAGCTAAATAGGTTTCGATTCGTTGTTTTTCGGCAGCAGTTGGTACCGCGTTCATGATGATAATTTCGGCAATCTCGCCATTTAAGCGCCTTGAAGTAGTTCCATCTTGAGATCCAAAATACATGATACTATTATTACCAACGCCACTACTTGTTGTATTGTTTGAAGAAAATAATAAGCCATCTTTATAAATCGCTTTTCGTGTAGCCGAAGGTCCTGTAATTCCGGTACTTGTACCCATACTCCAAAGATTATAGGTATTTAAAGTTGGGCTGTTAGGGGCATCTAAATTACCTGCGTTTAAACGATATCTCAAGGCTGGAACACTATTAGAGAGTGGCATTCTGGTATAGAATTGTCCCGAAGCTAAATTTTCTCTGATGAAGTATTGATCTTTAATAAGGTTTGCCTTCATAATAGTATAAGTCCAAACATTGGCAACCGCTGTATTTTTAAAGATACCACCTGCAATTAACATCCCTTGATTGCTACCATTAAATAATATAGAAGGATTAAAGTTGATACCTGAATTTAATTTTGAAGGTGCTACATTTCCAACGGTTGCATGATTATTAAATCCAGATTGGTCTTGCCAATTGGTAACAGAAGCAGTTCCTGTAACATCTTTATCAGCACGCAACCAAAGTAAAAAATTACTGATTACACCGCCGGGTGTATTGCTAACGGTAGGATCTCTAAAATCGACATCGGCTAATCCATCTGAATTGGGTAAATCTAATGCAGGGTTATTGATTATACCGTTTACATCAGTGTAATTATCTACAGAATCAATAGCATTATCTAAACCATTTGCGCCTACAATACCTGTAAGAGTTAAGCCGGCTTCTGAAGTATCGTTATTACCTTGATTATCTGAATCTAAATCCAAAAAGTCAGCTGTATCTGTTCCGTCTGTATTAACAGGAGTTAATCCACCGGCATAAACATCATTAACACCGTCGCCATTTACATCGTTAAAGGTGCCGGGGGCGATATAGCCGGCTGTTGTTTGGGCTTCGATATTATCGGGAATGCCATCGCCATCGCTATCTAAATCAAAACTGTTTTTTATTCCATCGCCATCGGCATCGAGTGCCCCTTCAACGGAATCTAAAATACCATCGTTGTCATCATCTAAATCGATATTATCAGGAACACCATCACTGTCGTGGTCAAGAATGCTATTAGTGGAATCTCTATAATCAACATCACCTCCCGTATTAAGGTCGCCATCACTATCGGGTAAAAATGTAGGAAAGTTTAAAGAACCATTAACATCGGCATAATTATCAGCAGTATCAATATTGTTATCTAAACCATTGACACCTACAATTCCTGACAAGTTTAAATTTGCTTCGATGGTATCATTAATCCCATCGTTATCGGTATCAGTATCTTTGTAATCTTTTATTCCATCAAGATCGGTATCAGGTGGTGTTAGCCCATTACCAGAACCTGGGCTTGATTCATAAGCATCGTCAAGACCATTGCCATCACTATCGGTAAGTGAAGGAGCAATATAGCCCAATGTAGATTGAGCTTCTATGTTATCGGGGATACCGTCATTATCACTATCTAAATCAAAAGAATCTCTGATGCCATCACCATCGGTATCAATGATGCCTTCAACACTATCTAATATACCATCATTATCATCATCAATATCGATTGTGTCTGGAATGCCATCGCCGTCATTATCAGCAGGATTGTACAAATTATCACGATAATCTACATCGCCACCTGTTGATACATCGGCATCTGCATCAGGCAAAGTAGTTGGATTATTTAAGATACCATTTACATCGGTATAATTATCAATGCTATCTCTGCTGTTATCTAAACCATTTACGCCAACAACTCCCGAAAGGGTTATATTGGCTTCGGTAGTATCGGAGATGCCATCGTTATCCGAATCGGTATCTTTATAGTCTGGGGTATCAATGCCATCGGTATTTACCGGTGTGATACTGACACCGTTAATAGAGCCACAAGGGGTACAAGTTCCATCATAAATATCGTTTACCCCATTATTATTCAAATCTTGAAAAGTTCCCGGGGCTATATAACCGAGGGTAGATTGTGCTTCTATGTTATCGGGAATACCGTCGCCATCGCTATCTAAATCAACTGAATCTTTAATGCCATCACCATCGGTATCGAGAGCTCCTTCTACACTGTCTAGAATACCGTCGTTATCATCATCTAAATCAATATCGTTTGGAATGCCATCGCCATCGGTATCGGGATAATTGAAGGTTGCGTCTCGGTAGTCAACATCACCGCCGAAATTAACATCACTATCGCTATCTGGCAATAGAGAAGGGAAGTTGATACTGCCATTTACATCGGTATAATAATCGGTGGTATCAATATTATTGTCTAAGCCATTAAGGCCAACAAGTCCTGACAAGTTTAAATTAGCCTCAACCGTGTCATTTATACCGTCATTATCAGAATCGGTGTCTTTATAATCTGGGTTATCAGTACCATCGGTATTTACGGGTGTAAAACCTCCTGCATAAATATCATTAACCCCGTCTAAATTAGCATCTGTAAAGACGCCGGGGGCAACATAACCAAGGGTAGATTGCACTTCAATGTTATCGGGGATGCCATCACCATCACTATCTAAGTCGAAAGAATCTATTAAGCCATCGCCATCGGTATCGCCAATGCCTTCAACGCTGTCTAAAATACCATCATTATCATCGTCTAAATCAATATCGTCACGAATTCCATCTAAATCATTATCAGGAAAACCGGTAATTAATTTTATAAAAACACCAGAATCATATTGGTTATCTGCCACATCGGCAACAGCTAATTTAACGTGATAAGTTGTATTAGGAGACAACCCTTTTTTAATGGCGCGAATTCTTTTGGTAAAGCCGTTAAATTCTGAATAGACTGCATTGTTTGGAGCTCCTGTTACCGTTGAGTTAGCAATATAATAAAAACTGTTTGTCAAATCGGCGGGTGTACCATCTTGATTTGTTCCTAAAGTGCCATTATTGATATTATTTACTGCAATATTAATATTTTTACCTGGTACTTTGGCAATGTTTTCTGATCCCACTATGCCTGGACCAGAAACAAAAAAACCAAAGACATCATTAAATTGTGAACCTACATAAGTTGGATACTCATCGGCAGCAAATTGAAAATCAACCGTAATTACGGTGGCAAATGCATCTAAGGTAACATCAAATTCATAAATAACGACATCATGTGTAGCTAAAGGATTAATTGCAGTTAATTGTGCATCGTTATAGGTAGAATTTGGACCCAATGAAATACCAACATTGTTATTGGAAGTAAATGCTTCGGCAACCGTACTTGAGGTTAGAATAATACCAGCATCAATTTGTAAATTAGCATTGAATCCATTTGAGAAAGTTCCCACCTGAGTGCCAATACCTTGTGTAATAACTGGATTGGTTATGGTTAAGCCGGGTCCACCAATTTGAGTTGCCAATTGAGCCGCTGTCGAACCTGATGTATAAGTGGCAGGCGTTTGAGCTAAAGCAAACAAGCTAAATAATAACCCTAAAGATGTAAATAAGAATTGCTTTTTCATAATTGACTGACTTAGATAATATACCGCTACAAAGTAATGAAAAATATTTTGATGAGTAACAATATTATTTTACATAATTTGTTGACTGTTTATCTATTAATTTGCTTTGCATAGGTTGAATTCAATCGATAAATTTTAAAATAACGATATCTAAAAATGACACCAAAAACATTATTGCTGAAGTTGCTTTTATAAATACATTTTTTTATATACTTTTACTTAAGTTATTAGAACAATCATTAAATTAATAATATTATGGCTAAAGGACAAGACGTACACAAAAGCGTAAAAAAAGAACCGCTAAAAACTGCAAAAGAAAAGAAAGCAGAAAAAAGAGAAAAGAAAGCCCAAAAAGGCTAAATAATTTTAAGAACCTCGTTAGATTTAACGAGGTTTTTTTTTAACGCAATCTTTTTGTATTTTTGATAAGAATGAACCTCAAATTTTATAGAATATGATAAATTTATTAAAGACAAAATCTCTTATCGGCAGCTTGATGTTTTCCCTTTTATTTTTTGCGCAATCAGTACACTCTCAAAATGATAAAGATAATATAAAGCCCATTCCAAAACCGATGTCGTTTATAACAAAACATCAAGGCGTCTTCAATGGTAAAACCATATCTTATAAAGCTACTGCAAAAGAAACTTATTTAAACGACAAAGAAGGCGAGCCCGTAGCGTCTATTTGGTCGGTAGCTTATACACAAGATGGCGTTATTGATTTGTCAACAAGACCAGTAACTTTTGTTTTTAACGGAGGTCCTGGTTCGGCTTCTATCTATTTACAAATTGGTTTTTTAGGTCCAAAAATTGTTTCGGTTGATTCAGATGCTCAAAAAGATGATGGTGCGGCGCCTTATAATTTAAATCTCAATAAATACGGATTGTTAGATTTGACCGATTTAGTTTTTATAGACCCTGTTGGTACTGGTTATAGCCGCGTTATCGGAAAAGGAAAAGTAGAAGATTATTGGGGATTAAACGAAGATGCCAATTCAGTTGCCAAATTTATGCGCCAATGGATTACCGAAAATAAACGCTGGTTTTCGCCAAAATATATTGCTGGCGAAAGTTTTGGAACAACTAGAGCCGTTGCAGTTGCCAATACCTTAGAGGGCGATGGGCAAGAAATGGCGCTTAACGGATTGATTTTGATTTCACAAGCTTTAGATTATGAGGGTTCTACCTCTGTAAACGACAATATTACGTCCTATTTAACCTATTTGCCAAGTATGGCTGCTAATGCTTGGTATTTTAAAAAAGCAGGTCTCGGAAAGGAATTAAAACCGTTCTTAGATGAATGTATGGCTTTTACTTACGATACTTATGCACCTGCTTTATATCGTGGCAATCTGTTGAGTCAAGCTGATAAAAATAAAATTGCCGAAAAACTTTCCTATTTTATCGGATTAGATAAAAGTTACATTTTAAAATCTAATCTCAGGATTTTGGTACCGCGTTTTCAAAAACAATTATTGGCCGATCAAAACCTTGCGATTGGTAGGTTAGACGGTCGGTTTACCGGCGATGAATCGGATGATATTTCGGAGTACCCACATCTAGGTGATCCAGCCGATTACCGCATTGGTGCTGCTTTTACTGCGGCATTAAATTACTATTATGCAACCGATTTGAAAATAGAAATGGATAGGCCTTACTTTACTTCTAACAATGACGGTCTTGACGGAAAATGGCGCTGGAAAACAGTTCCCGATGGCACGTATTGGGAGCCAACTTATGTAAATGTAGCGAGACAATTGGGTGAAACCATGAGGCGAAATACCGATATGAAAGTATTAGTTGTGGCGGGCTATTTCGATTTGATTTGTCCGTTTTTTGATACCGAATATACGTTTTCTAGAAATGGTATCGTCAGTGAACGTGTTACAAAAAAATACTATGAATCGGGCCACATGATCTATCTACACGAGCCAGATATGCTTAAATTATCAAATGATATCAGAGCATTTTTAATGAAATAACATGTAGTGCAAACCTCAATAAATCACTTTAATTATGAACTTAAAATTCTTATTATTCATCGCTACTTTTTTATTTTTTACGACCTCAATTTTCTCACAAAAAAATGATGTCAAGTTAAAACAAGAAATTCTTAAATCAGTTGAAAAACATCAACAAGAACTCATCAAATTAAGCGATGAAATTTGGGGTTTTGCCGAAACGGCTTTAAAAGAATACAAATCCGCTAAGGTTTTAGCCGATTATGCCGAAGCACAAGGTTTTAAAGTAGAACGCGGTGTAGCGGGTTTGCCAACGGCATTTATCGCTTCGTATGGTTCGGGCAAGCCTATTATTGGCGTGCTCGGCGAATTTGATGCCTTGCCCGGATTATCGCAAAAAGCACAACCAACTCGGGAATCAGTAGTAGAAGGCGCTCCTGGTCAGGGTTGTGGTCATAATTTGTTTGGTGCTGGTAGTTTAGGTGCTGCTTTAGCGATAAAAGAACTCATCCAAGAAGGAAAATTGAAAGGGACGATTCGCTTTTATGGCACTCCAGCCGAAGAAGATTTAGCAGGCAAAGTTTATATGGCAAGAGCTGGATTATTTGATGATTTAGATGTTTCATTAGATTGGCATCCCGATTACGAAAATAGAGCGGGGATTCAAAGCTCACAAGCCGTAACCGATTATTTAATAACTTTTAAAGGAAAAAGTGCTCATGCAGCTGCCGATCCTTGGAACGGTCGCAGTGCTCTAGATGCCGCTGAGTTATTTACAACCGGAATTAATTTTATGAGAGAACACGTAAAACCAAGTGTGCGGATGCATTACGTTTATACCAAAGCCGGCGAAGTACCAAATGTAATTCCTGCCGAAGCTGCAGTTTGGTTGTGGATTCGCGATTCTAAACGAAGTGGTGTTGCTGAAGTTTCTGAACGCATGAAAGACATCGCAAAAGGCGCCGCTTTAATGGCTGGCGTCGATTATGAAATAAAATTAAATAGTGGTCTATACGAAATATTAGTCAATGAAACAGGTGCTAAAGTCCTTCAAAAAAATATGGAATTTGTCGGTCCAATTTCATATTCTAAAGATGAAATAGATTTTGCCAATACCATAATGAAACAATACGGTGCAGATTCTAAAGGACTTAACGGCAGTATTCAACCTTTAGAAACAACCAAACCAGACCCGGAAGGTGGCTCAACCGATGTTGGAGATGTTAGCTATATCGTTCCCGAAATTTCGTTATTGGCAACAACGGCACCATTCGAATCACCTTGGCATTCTTGGGTTGTGGTTGCTTGTGGCGGTATGAGTATTGGCCATAAAGGCATGTTGTACGCATCAAAAACTTTGGGTACAACTATGGTTGATTTATTTCAAAACGAAGATTTGCGCAAACAAATTAAAGCCGAGTTTTTAAAACGAAAAGGGAACGAAGTTTGGAAAGCGATGTTACCAGAAGGTCCGGCTCCAATTCCGAATTAAAAATATAATTTCCTCAGTTAGCGTCAGTACCGTTATTATAACTAGCTGAGGAATTGATGTTTATTAATATATTTTCAACAACTTGTCAGCGTTTTAGTGTTACATCCGTTCTGGTACGTCAATACCTAAAAGTCCGAATCCGGTTTTTAAAACCTTAGCAACCACATCTGATAATTGTACAAAAAATACTTTTTCAAGTTCATTGGTATTTCCTAAAATAGGAACAGCTTGATAAAATGAATTGTAAAGTTTTACCAAATCATAACTATAATTGGCAATTAAAGCGGGACTTTGATTTTGAGCGGCTTGTTTGATAACGTCTTCAAATAATTGAAGATGTTTGATTAATTCCTTTGCCTTTGCATCAATCGAATTTAAAGCAACTGGTTTAGAATAATCAAAATTGGCTTTGCGCAATATAGACTTAATTCTAGCGTAAGTATATTGAATAAACGGACCGGTATTACCATTAAAATCAATCGATTCTTTTGGATCGAAAAGAATGCGTTTTTTAGGATCGACTTTTAAAATATAATATTTTAAAGCGCCCAAGCCAATAGTTTTGTAAAGCGCCTCTTTTTCGTCGGTTGAGTAACCGCCTAATTTCCCTAATTCTTCTGAAATATCTTTGGCAGTTTGAATCATTTCGGCAATCAATTCGTCAGCATCTACAACAGTTCCTTCGCGCGATTTCATTTTACCGCTTGGCAAATCAACCATGCCGTATGACAAATGGTATAAGTTTTCGGCCCAACTGAATCCTAATTTTTTTAAGATTAAAAACAGGACTTTAAAGTGATAGTCTTGTTCGTTGCCAACGGTATAAATTAAAGTATCGATATCAAAATCTTTAAAGCGCTGAATGGCAGTGCCAATATCTTGCGTCATATAAACCGATGTGCCATCCGAACGTAAAACAATTTTTTCATCTAAGCCCTCTTTGGTTAAATCAATCCAAACCGAGCAATCTTCTTTTTTGTAAAAAACACCTTTTGCCAGACCTTGATTTACAACATCTTTTCCTAGTAAATAGGTATTGCTTTCGTAATAATTAATATCAAAATCAACACCTAAAGTTTGGTATGAAATGTCGAAACCATCATAAACCCACCGGTTCATTTTTTTCCAAAGCGCAACTACTTCGGCATCGCTGGCTTCCCATTTTAAAAGCAAGTCTTGTGCTTCAATTAATAGGGGCGCTTGTTTTTTAGCTACTTCTTCGGTTAAACCATTTGCTAAACCAATGGCGATTTGTTTTTTGTATTCCTGATCAAATTTTACATAATAATTACCAACCAATTTATCGCCTTTAATTCTGGTAGATTCAGGTGTTTCACCATTCCCAAACCTTTGCCAAGCCAACATGCTCTTACAAATATGAATACCACGATCGTTGATAATTTGTGTTTTGATAACTTTTTTACCCGATGCTTCGATAATTTTGGCAACAGAGTAACCCAATAAATTATTTCGGATATGACCGAGATGTAGCGGTTTGTTGGTATTCGGACTAGAATATTCTACCATAACTGCCTTTTCGGATGGGTTTGCAGTTTTAATGCCATATTGTTCAGCATGAAACATCTTATCAAATTCTTCAAGATAAAACTTATCCGAAATCACCAAATTTAAAAATCCATTAACCACATTATAATCGACAATAAAATTGAGGGTTTCTTTTAAATAAGCCCCAATAGTTTCGCCAATTTGTATGGGGTTTCCCTTAATTGAACGCAATAAAGGGAAGACCACTAAAGTGATGTCACCTTCAAAATCTTGGCGTGTTGCTTGAAATTCAAATTGATTTAAAGTAACTTGATAGTGTTTTAAAATGGCCGAACTAACGGCTTGCTGCAAGGTATTTTGAAGTGGCATAATTTATTAAATTGAGTGCAAATTTAAACTTTTTTAGAGAGTAAGCCAATGCTTATATTTTTGATTGGTAGTGCATGATTTTAAAATAATAAAGCTCCCAATTCAGGAGCCTTATGATATGTAATCAAATAATTTTTATTAAAAATTGAATTAATTCAATGATTCGGCCAATACTTCTGATTGTGCAAATTTATGCATGCCTTTTGCGGCTTTACGTCCGTCTCCCATCGCTAAGATTACAGTTGCGCCACCTCTAACAATATCGCCACCAGCAAAAATTCCTTTAACCGAAGTCATCATATTTTCGTCAACTTTAATGGTATTCCATTTTGTAATTTCTAGTTCGGGCATACTTTGTTGAATAATGGGGTTTGGCGAAACACCAACTGCAATCACCACACTATCAACATCGATATCATATTCTGAACCCTCAATCGGTACGGGGCTGCGTCTGCCTGAAGCATCAGGTTCACCTAATTCCATTTTTTGGACGCGCATTTTGTTTACCATACCATTTTCATCAGCAAAATATTCTATTGGAGAACATAAATTGATAAATTCAATTCCTTCTTCGGTGGCGTGTTTCACTTCTTCACCTCTAGCGGGCATTTCTTCTTTAGAACGACGGTACATAATTATGGCTCTTTCAGCTCCCATCCGTTTTGCAGTTCTTACCGAGTCCATTGCTGTATTTCCACCACCTACAACTACAACGTTTTTGCCCGAATGGACAGGTGTATCGAAATTTATATTGGCACCACCCATTAAATTAACACGAGTTAAAAATTCATTAGCACTCTGAATGCCGCTAAAATTTTCGCCTGGTATGTTCATAAATTTTGGTAATCCGGCACCACTGGCAATAAAAAATGCTTTATAACCTTCGTTTTTTAAATCGTCAATGCTTGCAGTTTTGCCCACAATAAAGTTTGTGATAAACTTGACGCCCATTTTTTTGACGGTATTAATCTCAAAATTAACAATTGATTTTGGTAAACGAAATTCGGGAATACCATATTTTAAAACGCCACCTAAATCGTGTAGGGCTTCAAAAACAGTAACATCATAACCAAATTTAGCCAATTCGCCTGCAACAGTTAATCCGGCAGGACCAGACCCGATAACGGCCATTTTTATACCATTTGGGATTTGTAAAGTTGGAATAGAGCCATCGCCATTGTCGCGATCATAATCGGCTACAAAGCGTTCAAGATTACCAATTGAAGCCCCTTCTTTATTCAGTTTTTTGACATAAAAACAATGCGCTTCGCATTGAATTTCTTGCGGACAAACCCTTCCGCAAATAGCGGGCAAAGAGTTATTTTCTTTCAATACTCTGGCCGCACCAAGAATGTCGCCGGTTTCTAAATATTTTATAAATTTAGGAATGTTAGTTCCAACAGGACAGCCAACTACGCAAGTAGGAACTGCGCAATCGAGGCAACGATGCGACTCGCTAAGCGCCATATCAATAGTCAGTCCTTTATTAACTTCTATATTGCTTTTGTTTCTAATATTTGGATCGGCAGTTGGCATGCGAACTCTGGTAAAATTCGTGCGATCCTTGCTCTTTATTTCTTTACGAATTTTATCACGCCAATCCGCTTTGCGTTCGTTTTTATAATATTCTTCGTTTAATTCTGATTCCATTTTGCGAATATTTAATGTTTAAACTGCTACAGTTTCTAATGATGCCAAATAGGCGCTGTAATTTTTTGATTCTTTGGTTTTGTAGGCGTTTAACCGACTCAACATTTCGTCAAAATTGACTTTATGAGCATCAAACTCAGGTCCGTGAATACAAACAAATTCGGTTTTTCCGCCTACCGAAACACGACAAGCACCACACATTCCGGTGCCATCAACCATAATGGTATTTAAACTTGCCTGGGTTGGAATGTTGTATTTTTTAGTCGTTAAAGCAGCAAACTTCATCATAATAGCAGGACCAATAACCATGGCTTCATCAACTTTTTCTCTTAAAATAACTTCCTCCATACCTTGTGTTACTAAACCTTTTTTGCCTTTTGAACCATCATCAGTCATAATAATCACTTCATCAGAATATTCTCGCATTTTATCTTCAAGAATAACAAGATCTTTATTTCTGGCAGCAAGAACTGTAATGACGCGGTTACCAGCCAATTTTAAAGCCTGAACAATTGGAAAAAGCGGTGCTACGCCAACGCCACCACCAGCACATAAAACGGTGCCAATATTTGCGATATGAGTAGCTTTGCCAAGGGGACCAACAACATCTAATATAAAGTCACCGGCTTGCATCGCACAGAGTTTATGAGAGGACACACCAACGCGTTGAACAATTAAAGTAATGGTGCCTTTTTCTAAATCAGCATCCGAAATGGTTAAGGGGATACGTTCGCCTTTTTCATCAATTCGCAAGATAATAAAATGACCTGCTTTGCGACTTTTAGCAATATAGGGAGCTTCAATGACCAATCTTGCTACATTTTCTGATAAAAATTCCTTTTCAACAATTCTAAACATCTTTATATCTAATAGTTAAATTAATTAAAAATAATGTAGAAATACTTTAGAATAGCCTTTTTACATTTTTGGGTGCAAATTTATTGATATATATCGAAATAATCGATAAAAATCAGGTTTATTAATAGCTAAACTCTAGATGTTTATTTAAGTTTTACACCAATTATTGAAACTTGAAAAATAAATTATAATTATTAAACTAAAGACTTGTGAAATTGGAAATAGGTTGTAAATTTGCGCCGGCAAGCCCTACGCAACCAGCTCCCTCGGAATCCACCAGGGCGGGAACGCAGCAAGGGTACAAGGTCGTAGCGGTGTGATGTAGGTAGCTTGCCATTTTTTTTTGCCCATCCTAAATTCTTCATTAGGGAAGAACTTGAGTTTATCAATTTTTTTCACAATTTGATTTTTCATTTACGGGAAGTCAAAGTTATTCTCCCCAATTATTGTATTTTTGATTTTATTTAAATCTTAGACCCAAAATCAAAAATTGTAAATCATAAATGTCGCAAGTTGTTTTAATAACCGGTGGTTCATCAGGTATCGGGAAAGCCATTGGAATTTATTTAACTAATAAAGGATTCAAGGTTTATGGTTCAAGCCGAAATCCGCAATTAATAACCCATCATCCTTTTGATTTGGTTGCTTTAGATGTGAATGAAATCCAGACCATTACTAAAGCTATTCAAACCATTATAGATAAAGAAAACCGATTGGATATTTTAATTAACAATGCTGGAATGGGTATAACAGGGGCTATTGAAGATACTCCAACTGACGAAATGCGCAACGTTTTTAATACTAATTTTTTTGGTGCTATTGATGTTATTAAAGCTGTTTTGCCACAAATGCGCGCTCAAAAAAGCGGACTTATTATTAATATTACATCTATTGCCGGTTATATGGGATTGCCTTTTAGGGGCATTTATTCGGCTACTAAAGGCGCTTTAGAGTTGGCTACCGAAGCCATTAGTATGGAAGTCAAGCAATTTGGTATTAAAGCTACCAATGTCGCGCCAGGCGATTTTGCTACAAATATTGCTTCGGGTCGTTATCATACACCCGTTTTTGAAGACTCTGCTTACAAAGAAACCTATCAAAAAAATTTAGATTTAATGAATGCCGATGTTGACGGAGGCGAAGATCCTATTAAAATGGCTGAAGCGATTTATAAAATTATTAATACTAAGAATCCTAAAATCCATTTTAAAGTTGGCAGTTTTATGCAAAGATTTTCGATTATTTTAAAAAGAATTCTTCCTGACAGATTTTTTGAAAAACTGATAATGAATAATTTTAAGATGTGAATTTAGTATCAGTTTTCAGGTTTTTGGTTTTGAAATTCTTCATATAGAGAACTATCGGTATTCTGTGCTTTGTTGAGAATGATAGTTTATTTTGATTCATAATACTTTGTACTTGATACTTAATAAGAGTTATAAAAAACTTCCTATTTATTTTAGGATTGCCTAACCATAACATATATCTTTGCCAAAAAAATAAACAAAAAACACAACTATGAAATTTTTTATTGATACCGCTAATTTAGCACAAATTAAAGAAGCACAAGACCTTGGAATTTTAGATGGCGTAACTACAAATCCATCTTTAATGGCAAAAGAGGGCATCACTGGAGCTAATAATATTTTAAAACACTATGTTGATATCTGCAATATTGTTGATGGCGATGTGAGTGCCGAAGTTATTGCAACCGATTTTGAAGGAATGGTTAGAGAAGGTGAGGCTTTAGCCGATTTGCATCCGCAAATTGTAGTTAAAATTCCGATGATAAAAGATGGAATTAAAGCCATAAAATATTTTTCAGACCACGGCATTAAAACGAACTGTACGTTGGTATTTTCGGTTGGTCAAGCCTTATTGGCAGCCAAAGCAGGCGCCAGTTATGTATCGCCTTTTATCGGTCGGTTAGACGATATTTCTACTGATGGTTTAAATCTGATTGACGAAATTAGAACGGTTTATGATAACTATGGCTATGAAACCGAAATCTTAGCGGCATCAGTACGTCATACCATGCATATTGTAGAATGTGCTAAGCTTGGCGCAGATGTGATTACGGCTCCGCTAAGTGCTATTTTAGGATTGTTAAAACATCCGTTAACCGATAGCGGATTGGCGCAATTTTTAGCCGATTATAAAAAAGGAAATTAGATTTATACATTCCTTAATCCCATCTCATACTTATCAAAAAAGAGTTACCATTGGTAACTCTTTTTTTATAGGTTTTAACTAAAATATAAATAGACAATAAATAGCAATAAATAAATAATTAGATAAAATAGATAGAAGTTTCTATACTTCTTATAGGTTATATTTTCAGGATATAAATTTATAAAAAGTCCTTTTATTTCTTTCCAAAAAACAGGTTTGATGTTAATTAACCAGCTATCTGTTTGATAAACCATTTTTCGAAATCTGCTTCGGTATAAGCCTAAAGGCAACCCCCAAACTATAAATAGAAAAAACCAAATGTTATTAAGGACATAATCCATAACGAGCTATTTTTTTGGAAACCAAGGAAAGAAAGAATTTGTTTTATTAATATACGCTTTGTATTGTGGTTTTGATTTATTTAAAGTCTTTTCAAGTAATGATACTCCCGATATTTTTATTATTAGCAAAGTCATTATTATGGAGCCTATTATTTGCCAATAGCTGCCTGCAGCGATACTAAAAAGAGCATAGGACCACCATACAGCAGAATCGCCAAAATAATTCGGGTGACGTGTATATTTCCAAAATCCGGTATTGAGGACTTTTCCTTTATTTTTAGAGTTTCGTTTAAATTGTGATAATTGAAAATCGCCACCAGCTTCAAAAGTAAAACCAATTAGCCAAATTAATAAGCCAATATAATCAA
>JAVHOP010000110.1:0-1882 GCA_036170135.1 Flavobacteriaceae bacterium
GTTTGTCATCCTGCCTGTCCTGATGAATATCGGGAAGATACAAAGTGAAGTGAAGGACACTATTTCAATAAAAAACCAAAACAGTTTATTACCATAGAAGAATTTTCGGAATATTCAGGCATTAAAATAGACGTCATTAATTCATACCTTCAAATGGTGTCATAAGTCCAATTTAGTACATTTTAATATATCTAAAAGCATATAAATTTAAATAAATTAATAAAAATATATGTATTTACATATAATATCATACATTTGCTTCATATTATACTTAAAAGCATATAATGATAGATTTAGCAACTTTTGTAAAGACCCGTAGAAAATCGGTAAACCTAACCCAAGAATCCTTTGCCGATAGGGCAGGTGTAGGCTTAACGGTTATCCGTAAAATAGAGCAGGGCAAAACCAATTTGAATTTAGATAAAGTCAATTTAGTGCTCAAGATGTTTGGCCACGAATTGGTGCCGGTAAAAATAGATATCCATAAAAATGAAAATGAATAGCGTATGAGAGCAGCTGATATTTTTTATGATGATAAACTTGCGGGTCTATTAACAGAGACAAATGATGGCGAATACACCTTTACCTATTCGGCCGCATATGTAAAATTATATTCTAACAAGTTTTTGAGCTTTAGTTTGCCTGTAAGAACAGAAACCTATCAAAGCAATCGGTTATTTCCATTTTTCGAGGGTTTAATTCCCGAAGGTTGGTTGTTAGAAATTGCCTCAAAGAATTGGAAAATAAATCCAAATGACCGAATGGGACTCCTTTTGGCTTGTTGTCAAAATTGTATCGGTGCGGTAAGTGTTAAACCAAAAGTTTTGAATGATGAAGCATAAGTGTTTATATTGCTATCAAGAACTCAGTACCGAAACGGATTATCACGAAAAGTGTAGTTTAAAATTCTTTGGCACAAAACAAGCACCAATATTACCCTATACCTTGGCACAAATAACCGATTTAGCTAAGGATGTGGTAGCGCGTAGCATATCGGTGCCTGGTGTACAACCAAAATTATCATTGACAATAAGTAGTAAATCAAGCGAGAAAAGACTGACCGTGGTTGGTGTTTTAGGCGGGAATTATATTTTTAAACCACCAGTAGCTGCTTATCCTGAAATGCCACAAAACGAACATGTATCAATGCGTTTAGCTGAATTGTTTGGCATACAAACGGTGCCGTCCACTTTAATCAGATTAAAATCAGGTGAACTAGCTTATTTAACCAAACGAATAGACAGAACAAAAGCTGGCCAAAAAATACATATGCTAGATATGTTTCAAATAACCGAAGCTTTTGACAAATACAAGAGCTCGATGGAAAAAATCGGCAAAGCCTTGGCTGTGTACTCAAGTAATATGTTGTTAGATCAAATTTTGTTTTTTGAATTGACCTTGTTTAGTTATTTGATTGGAAATAATGACATGCATTTAAAAAACTTTTCAATGATAAATCAAGAAACTGGATGGTTGTTGGCACCAGCTTATGATTTATTAAACGTCTCCATTTTGATACCCGAAGACCAAGAACAATTGGCTTTAACTTTAAAAGGTAAAAAAAGTAATTTTAAGAAAACAGATTTTATTGATTTCGGTTTGGGCTTGGGATTAAATAGTAAGCAAATAAACGCTGTATTTAAAAGATTTGAAACCAACAAAAAAACGCTTTTAAATATGTTAGCAGCTTCTTTTTTATCGAAAAATATGATGAAAAATTACAAAGATTTGGTGCTAAATAGATTTAAAATATTGGCAAAATGATTTTAACAAGCATCCAGATCAAATCAATTAAAATGATGTTTAAAATACTGATTATTAGAAAGTAAAATGCATATTAAATTAAACGACAATAAATGAAAAGGGGCTAATTCGGAGTCAC
>JAVHOP010000111.1:0-8811 GCA_036170135.1 Flavobacteriaceae bacterium
TAGCAAATGCGAGTATGCGTGTTCGTTGAAACATTTGAAATCTTTAGATACATTTCCCGATGGCATCGGGACAGGTTGTGCTGACAGACAGTTGAGCAACAATTTATTCCCCTGCTAGCGCGAGCTTCTAGCTCGTGCATATAAATCACATCAATTAAAACTAGATAGCCCTGATTTTATAAATTCAGTTAGCGCAGATTTTTAATCCGTGCCAATGATAAGTTTTGTTGAAGAAGAATCAAATAAGCAACTTGTTAATAACCATATGAAAATGAATAAAGGAATTATTATTAATTTTTTCATATTTCTTATTGTACCCAACTGGATTATATCAGCCATAAATATAAACATTATCACAAAATTAAAAACGTAATAGCCCAAAACACTTTCGTTTCCATAAGCTTTTTTAACCACAGAGGGCACAAAGTTTTTTCACAGAGGTCACAAAGTGCCATTAATAACGCGTTTTATTCCGTGTTTAAGCAAGGCTACATTAAAATTTATAAGTAAACCTAGTTTGTAATTTCCTAATTTTATATAGGTTAGTGTTTGAGCCAAATGGACATCATTAAGGGCTTCGACGCTTTTAATTTCTATCACTATTTTATGCGCTACTAAAAGGTCAATTCTATAACCGCATTCTAATTTTACGTCCTCAAAAACTAATGGCATTGGTTTTTCTTTTTCCACATAAAAGCCTTCTTGATTTAACTTGTAAAACAGACATTCTTTATAGGCGCTTTCTAAAAGCCCGGGACCTAATGCTTTGTGAACCTCAATAGCACAGCCAATAATTTTATTTGTAAGGTCGTTTTCAGTCATCATTCTAATTAATAAAATGGTACAATATTTAATTTCTCTGTGCCCTTTGTGCCTTCTTTGTGTACTTTGTGGTTAAAAAAATAGCTTATAATATTCAAATCAAAACCCTACTTCGCCCATTCAGGATTGACGTTTAAAGCGATTCCAAATACAAAAGTTGCTAAATAATAAGTGGCAATGGTAACAACAGCAATGCCTACAAAATTTAAAACCAATCCTGTTTTAGACATATCTAAAACTTTTAGTCGTTTGGTGCCAAAAACAATCGCATTTGGTGGAGTTGCTGCAGGCAACATAAAAGCCAAAGAAGCGGCGATAGTGGCGGGCAACATAAATAATAGCGGATTGATTTCTACGCTTACAGATAGCGCTGCAATAACTGGCAAAAAAGTTTCAACGGTAGCCACATTTGAAGTTAATTCGGTTAAAAATGTAATAATGGCTGTAACGGCAAGAATAATATAAATAGGATGAACGCCTTTTAACCAAATCAGTTGTCCGCCAAACCATTCTGATAAGCCCGAAACTTTAAAGCCGTTTGCTAAGGCAAATCCGCCGCCAAACAATAAAATGATGCCCCACGGAATAGCTTCGGCCGTTTTCCAATCCATAATAAACGAACTTTTTTTCTTCTTTGACGGGATTAAAAATAGCAGAATTCCGATAAAGATGGCAACAGTGCCATCTGTTAAATAGGAAGGATTGTCGAAGATATTAGACCAACCTCTAAATTTTATTGAACCTAAATCGATATCGGCTCTTGTAAACCACAACAGAGCAAGAGCGACAAAAAGTACCGCTAAAATTTTTTGTTCTTGAACCCAAATTCCCAGTTTTTTATATTCATTTTTAATGGTCGATGTATCAATAGTGGTCCAAGTAGAGGCATCTCGTTTTATAAAGACAAAATAGAGATATGCAAAAGTAAATAAGAATAAAAGTATCACAATTGGAAAGGCGTAGAAAAACCAAGAAGCAAACGAAATAGCTGGTGCTTTTGGAAAATAAATAGCAAATATCCTTACAAACGAAAGGTTAGGAGGTGTGCCTACTAAAGTAGAAATACCTCCTATTGATGCGCTATAAGCAACAGCTAAAAGCAGTCCGGTAGCAAAATGCTTCACATTTTCTGGGCGATTCACTTCTTCTAATTTTAAGATAATCGAAATTAAAATAGGCACCATCAACATGGTTGTAGCTGTGTTCGAAATCCACATCGATAAAAATGCGGTACTCAGCATAAAGCCCAACATAATTTTAGCCGGACTGTTGCCAACCAACAACAATAATTTTAACGCAATGCGTTTGTGTAAATCCCATTTTTGCATCGCTAAAGCGAATATAAATCCGCCAAGGAATAAAAAAATGATATCGTTAATATAGTTTGATGCCACCTCTTTACCAGTCATCACACCAAAAACAGGAAATAAAACGATGGGCAATAACGAGGTTACCGCAAGCGGAACAACTTCGAAAATCCACCACAAAGCCATCAGAACAGCAACGGCAAAGGTATAAGTGATTGTAGGCTTTCCGGGTGCTAAATCGACAAAAAATACCAGATATAAAAACAACAGTGGCGCTGCTATAAAAACCGCTTTATTGAGATACCGGGCATCTTTAAGTAATTGGTAAAAATTCATTTTTAATGGATGATATTAAATATAATTTCAGAATCTTGATAAACTGAATGGGTTTGTGTTTTAAAATCGGAAGCTTGGGCTTTGTAAATATTTTCTACAAAAGTCTGCGGATTTAGGTCGATTAAAGGAAACCATGTACTCTGAATTTGAATTTGTAAACGATGCCCTTTTTTGATGGTGTGATAGACATCTTGCAAATGAATATCGATTTCAGTTTTTTTGTTGGCAACCAGCGGTTCTGGATTGCTAAAGGAGTTTCTAAACTTACCGCGCATCACCTCGCTGCGCAACATCATATAGTAATTACTCATTTTTAAATGGTCTTGCATATCTTCATTTTCTTCGGCATCTGGCGGAAAAACATCTATGACCTTTACCACCCAATCGGCGTCGGTTCCGGTTGTGGCGACTTGCAATTTAGCCCAAATATCGCCGGCTAAGGTCAAATCTTGTTGTAAAATGGGTGTTTGATAAACCAAAACATCGGGGCGTCGAGCGGCAAAACGTTGGTCGTCGGTCATATATTTTCTTGGGGTAAAAACCACTTTAATATCTTCGGAATAAGGGACAGGCTTGGTTAAATCGCTTACAAATACTAAAGGTTTCGCTTGTTTGCTTGGCGCCGATGGGCTTAGTTCTTGATGTTCTTTTAAATAGTAAGTCTGTTTTGTAGCGTTTTTAGGTGGCCAAACAGGATAGGTTTCCCATACTTTATTGCCGGTATCAAACACATAAGCTTCGGGTAATCCACTTCCGATTGAATCGGTATTCTCTTTTAAGAAATGATGAAAAAATTTGGTTTCAATCGCTTTTTGAAAAAAAGTTGAAATAGAATCGCCAAAATAAACATTTCCGACGGTTTGTTTACCTGGTTCGTGAGACCATCCGCCGTGGCTCCAAGGTCCAACAACAAGGGTGTTATAGCTTTTTGATGGATTGGCTTCGAGGTTTTTGTAAGTCTCAAAAGTTCCATATAAATCTTCGGCATCATACCAACCGCCTACTACCATTGTGGCGACTTTTGAATTACTGGCTTTTAAGTGTGGCACCAAACTCTTTTTTTGCCAATTGTCGTCATAATTGGGATGGTTGATAATCTCTTGCCAAAAGAAATCTTTAACGGAAGTTTCGTTTAGTTTTGACGTATTATCTAGGGTTTTTGATTCGTAATATTTATTTAAGTTGGAGATTGGACCTGCATCTAAAAAGAATTGATATTGGTCTTTGGTATTAAATTCGGGCAACTTGTACCAAGCTGTATCTGTTGGGGTGTTTTTAGGCGCACCAAATAAGCCTATTGCTCTAAAATAGCTCAATAGAAAAGCGCCATTATGATGAAAATCATCAAAAAAGAAATCGCTTATGGGTGCTTGAGGTGAGGCTGCTTTTAAAGCCGGATGTGCATCAATGGTTGAACAACTGGTGTAATAGCCGGGATAAGAAATACCCCAAGTTCCTACTTTTCCGTTGTTGTTTGCGACATTTTTTACCAACCAATCGATGGTATCGTAAGTATCGGAGCTTTCGTCAATTTGCGATTTGTCTTTTTTGTTTGGAATGTACGCTCGCATATTGTCATAAGTTCCTTCGCTCATCCAGCGACCACGAACATCTGAGTAAACAATAATATAACCCTCTTTCATCATTGTTTCGTTTGGTCCAATATGTTCGCGAAATTCCGTTTTACCATAAGGGGCACAACTATAAGGCGTGCGTTGTAATAAAATAGGGTAGGTTTTTGACGCATCTTTTGGTGTGTAGATACTAGCAAATAAGCTGATGCCATCACGCATTTTAATGGTGATTTCTTGTTTGTTGTAATTTTTTTGAACGTAATCGTCCTTTTTTTCTGAGGTTGATTTGTTGCAGCTAAATAATAATACTGCAAAAAAACCAATAATTAGTTTGTAAGAGAATTTCATTGAGTGGGTTTGTTAGTTGACTTGTAAAACTAACAAATTTATTTGCTAAATAAAAAGTTTTGCCAGATAATCGTAATGCTCACCTTTTAAAATCAATTTGCATTTAAATTTTGATTTTTTGGCATGCAATTTTAAGGAGTTAAAATCGAGGTATAACCAATTAAATGGATCGCTTTTCTGATGCTTATAGGTCATTGTAAATTGGACCTCGCCATAATAATAATCTTTAGGAATATCAAAATTGCCATTTTCGGTTTCGAACATGTAGATGAGGTCAGTTGAATCGACTAAAATTTGACCACCTTTATTTAAAAGGTTTTTTAAATGAGTTAAAAAATTTGGCAAATTGGCTAAGGTTCCGCTGAGTCCAATTCCGTTCATCAACAATAAAATGGTGTCGAATTTTTGATTGTTGAGTTGCCAAAAATCTAAAACTCGTGCTTGTTTAAGGCCTCTCAATTGGCAAACTTCAATAGCGCCTCTCGAAATATCAATACCCGTTACATCAAACCCTTTTTCTTGTAAATACAAGCTGTGGCTTCCCGCACCGCAACCAATGTCCAAAATTTTGCCAAAAGACAAATTTAAAGCTTGTTGTTCTAGTTTAGGCATTTCGGGATAGTTGCGAAACAAATAATCTAGAGGCAAAATATCTTTTCCGGCAACCGAAGAAAAGGTTTTGATGTTTTGTGTAGCTATGCCCTTTTGATAATCTAAAAGGGCTCTACCAAATAAATCGTTAGGCATTTTACATTTACTATTTTTCGGATTAGTGATGATTTTTAATTTCACGCCGCTAATTGAGTCCAAATAATTTTGGATTTAATCTTCCATGCTTATTCCGATAACTATCGGGAGGGAAATTATTCCGCAATGTTCACTTTGTTCGCTTTAGGGATTGCTATTCATACAACGCCAAAGACGTCTAACCGCTATTTACATACTCCTTCTATACTGACCACCAACGGTAAATAAAGCATCGCTAATTTGACCCAACGAGCACACTTTGGCAGCATCCATCAAACAATTAAACAAGTTCTGGTTGGTTACAGCTGCTTCTTTGAGTGTTTCTAATGCGCTAATAATTTGTGCTTTATTCTTCTTTTGGAGGTTTTTAACGACTTTTATTTGATATTTTTTCTCTTTTTCGGTAGCGCGAATCACTTCTTGAGGAATATTGGTTGGAGATCCTTTACTGCTCAAAAAGGTATTGACGCCAATAATGGGGAAATCGCCATTGTGTTTTAGCGTTTCGTAATACAGACTTTCTTCCTGTATTTTACTGCGTTGGTACATTGTTTCCATTGCCCCAAGCACACCACCGCGCTCGTTAATGCGGTCGAATTCCACATAAACAGCTTCTTCTACCAAATCGGTGAGCTCTTCAATAATAAAGGACCCTTGAATGGGATTTTCATTTTTAGCTAAGCCCAACTCTTTGTTAATGATTAGCTGAATAGCCATGGCGCGACGTACCGATTCTTCGGTTGGTGTGGTAATGGCTTCATCGTATGCATTGGTATGAAGCGAATTGCAATTATCGTAAATGGCATATAAAGCTTGTAAGGTTGTGCGGATGTCATTAAAGTCGATTTCTTGTGCGTGAAGCGAGCGTCCCGAAGTTTGGATGTGATATTTCAACATTTGCGCACGTTCGTCTGCACCGTATTTTTGTCTCATCGCTTTTGCCCAAATTTTTCTAGCAACGCGCCCAATAACGGCGTATTCTGGATCGACACCGTTTGAAAAAAAGAAACTCAAATTGGGTCCAAATTTATTAATATCCATGCCACGGCTTATATAATACTCCACGTAAGTGAAACCGTTTGCCAATGTAAATGCCAATTGCGAAATTGGATTTGCACCGGCTTCGGCAATGTGATAGCCACTAATTGATACCGAATAAAAATTGCGGACTTTATTTTGGATGAAATATTCTTGAACATCGCCCATTAAACGCAAGGCAAATTCGGTTGAAAAAATGCAGGTATTTTGAGCTTGATCTTCCTTTAAAATATCGGCTTGAACGGTGCCACGAACCTTTGTTAAGGTTTCTGCTTTTATTTTTTGATAGACATCATGGGGCAATACTTGGTCTCCAGTTAAACCTAACAACATTAACCCCAATCCGTTATTATTATTCGGCAATTTCCCTTGATATTGTGGACGTTCTAGGCCTTTATCGGTAAAAGATTCTTTAATCTTTGTATTTACTTGCAATTCCAATCCGTTATTACGGATATATTTTTCACATTCTTGGTCGATAGCCGCATTCATAAAGTAAGCTAATATCATAGCGGCGGGACCATTGATGGTCATCGAAACAGAAGTCAGCGCATTGGTTAAATCGAAACCTGAATACAGTTTTTTTAAATCGTCTAAGCAGCAAATTGACACACCGGCATTTCCTATTTTTCCATAAATATCAGGCCGTATATCGGGATTGTTTCCATAAAGTGTTACACTATCAAAAGCTGTTGACAAACGTTTTGCGGGTAAGCCCGAACTGACGTAATGAAAACGGCGGTTAGTGCGCTCAGGTCCGCCTTCGCCTGCAAACATACGAGCTGGGTCTTCGCCAATGCGTTTAAAAGGAAAAATACCTGCTGAAAACGGGAATTCGCCTGGAACATTCTCTTGCAATTGCCATGCTAAAACATCACCCCAAGCTTCGTATTTTGGCAGTGCTATTTTCGGAATTTGTGTGTGCGATAATGACGTTACATGTGTTTGAATTTGGATGTCTTTATTGCGAACTTTATAGGTATAAATAGGATTTTTATAAGCTTGTTTTTTGAGTTCCCAGCTAGAAATTAGCTCCCAGTTGTATGGACTCAAGTCCATCTTAACGCGTGAGAATTCTGCTTTGAGAATGGCAATAATTTCGGTTACAGCAGGTTTCGTTTTGCTGCTAATATCATTAAGAAAAGAGTCGATATTTTCCGATTTAGCTAGAGTACAGCCCGAAATGGTTTCAATTGTTTTAAAAATACCATACAATTTTTGAGCGCTATCCGCTTGCTTTTGAGCCCACTTGTTATACTGGCGGTTACTTTCGGTAATTTCAGATAAATAACGTGTACGGTTTGGCGGAATGATGTATTGTTTTTTTGATAAGTTCGTTTCTAATTCAAAAGTTGAATTGAAATTGGTATTTGCTTTAGAGTTTAAAGTATCTATCAATTTATGATAAAGCGCATTGGTACCCGGATCGTTATATTGTGCAGCGATACTGCCGTAAACCGGCATATCTTCTACATTTTTATCCCAAAGATTATGATTGCGTTGGTATTGTTTTTTAACATCGCGCAACGCATCTAGCGCCCCGCGTTTATCGAATTTATTTAAAGCTATGACATCGGCAAAATCTAGCATATCAATTTTTTCGAGTTGTGTTGCGGCACCGTATTCGGGTGTCATGACGTAAAGCGAGACATCAGAATGTTCAATAATTTCGGTATCCGATTGCCCAATACCCGATGTTTCTAAAATAATTAAATCAAATTGAGCTGCTTTTAAAATTTTAACAGCATCGCTTACATATTTTGACAGCGCCAAATTAGATTGACGTGTTGCCAAAGAGCGCATATAAACTCGGTTGTTTTTAATGGCGTTCATACGAATGCGATCGCCTAAAAGGGCACCACCTGTTTTCTTTTTTGAAGGGTCAATGGAAATGATTCCGATTGTTTTGTCTTTAAAATCGAGTAAAAATCGGCGAACTAATTCATCAACTAAAGACGATTTTCCGGCGCCACCGGTTCCGGTAATTCCCAAAACAACTCCCTTATGCTGTGCGAATTTCCCCGAAAGGGAAGGCAAATTATTAAAAATGGTTTTAAATTCTTCAGGATGGTTTTCGGCTATCGAAATTAATCGGGCAATGGTATTGATATTTTTATCAGCCAAACTGTCTTTAAGTCCCTTTCCTTTGGGAAGAGTAAGGGATGGACTATCAAAATCTGATTGTTGAACCATGTCATTAATCATGCCTTGTAAACCCATAGTGCGCCCATCGTCTGGCGAATAAATTCTGGAGATACCGTAAGCCATCAATGCTTTGATTTCTTCGGGTAAAATTACACCACCGCCACCACCAAAAATTTTGATTTGCGAGGCGCCTTTTTCTTGCAATAAATCGTACATATATTTAAAGTACTCATTATGGCCACCTTGATAAGAGGTCATCGCTATAGATTGGGCATCTTCTTGTATGGCAGTATTTACTACTTCTTCAACACTGCGGTCATGACCGAGGTGAATCACTTCAACACCGGTATTTTGGATGATGCGACGCATAATATTGATGGCGGCATCGTGACCGTCAAACAGCGAAGCCGCAGTAACGATTCGGATATTATTTTTAGGAATATAAGGTTTAATTAAGTCCATTTTGAGAATGCTTTAAAAAGTGATGCAATTTA
>JAVHOP010000112.1:0-4795 GCA_036170135.1 Flavobacteriaceae bacterium
GTTGGATATGCTTTATTTTTATTCCAATGATATTGTGGAAAATCTAAATGCATTGCATTCATAAAGTCATCTCGATAAGTCTTTGCCAAAATACTTGCTGCGGCAATACTCATAAATTTAGCATCACCTTTTACGATGGTTTGGTGTGGAATATTTTGATAAGGCTTAAAGCGGTTGCCATCAATAATAATAAATTCGGGCTTTATTTTTAATTTGCCAATAGCCAAATGCATCGCTCTAATAGAAGCATTTAAAATATTGATTTCATCAATTATTTTTTCATCAATAAATGCCACGCCAAAAGCCAAGGCTTCGGCTTCAATAATTGGTCTTAAAAGCAGTCTGTTTTTTTCGGATAATTGTTTAGAATCGTTTAGCAAAGGATGACTAAAATTTGGCGGTAAAATTACGGCGGCAGCAACAACAGGGCCAGCTAAACAACCACGTCCGGCCTCATCGGTTCCGGCTTCTAAGATAAAATCTGAAAAATGATGTTGTAACATAAATCAAAAATATTCAATTTAAATTGAACCTTAAAGATGCTTGCCTACTTTAACACATTATTTATTGCAATTATTTTACCTTTGCGTTTATTAAAATTTATGAAGAGACTTTCTACATTCTGCTTATTCTTATTTTTAAGCATCCTAGCACACGGTCAAGGTGGAAAACTTTTACAAATGCAAGGTCGTGGTATTCAAAACGGACGCTTTTCTGAAAACGATACCCTTTCCGAAAAATTTGTGAATATAAAACTATCAGGTAAAACAAAATTTACCGATTACAAAATAATCTCTTATGATAACGATACCTCTTTTGTAGATACTACATTATCCATTAAAAAAGATTATCAACACAGTTTTAATTTGAAGGATAATTTTGAGTTGTTACTATTCGGAAATATGGGTCAAACTGCCACTAAATTGGGATACAATTTTAATGATGTTGATAAATACCCTATACTTGGCGCTACTTCAAAACTGGTTGATTACTATACTGTTAAGGATATTAACTATTACCGTGTACCAACACCAACCACTATTTTTACTCATAAAACAGGATTTCAACAAGGGCAAATGTTGAATTCTTTTATTACGATGAATACTTCGCCCCGATTTAATTTTTCTATGGCTTATCAGGGCTTGCGTTCATTGGGTTTTTATCGTAATGAATTGAGCAGTCACGGGCATGTTAGTTTAACGATGAATTACAAAACCAAAAACGATAGGTACACCATCAGAGGTCATTTAGTCTCGCAAGATTTAATAAATGATGAAAACGGAGGTATTTCGCCAACTAGTGTCATTTATTTTAAAGAAAATAATCCGAGGTTTACACAACGATCTCGTTTAGATGTAAATTTAAGCAATGCCAATAGTGTTTTACGTACTAATCGTTACTATTTTGAGCAAGATTATAAATTGTGGCATCGGCAAGATTCTGTAACTAAAAAGAAATCTTATTTAAAAATTGGGCACGTTTACAATTATCAATTAGCGCATTATGAATATAATGAAAGCGGCACCTCAACTCTTATTTTTGGAAAAGCAAATAGCTTTATAGAAGATAAATTGATTTCAAAACAGATTTACAATCAGGTATTTGTCGCTTTAAAAGCGCCGATTGTGTTAGGAGAATTATCAGCAAAACTCGAAAATTTCCAATATAATTATGGCTATACTCAAGATACCACAGTTTTAACTACCACATACGGCAATGGTTTAAAAGGCAATTCAGTTGCTTTTGGTGGCACTTGGAAAGCTCAATTAAAACACTTTTACCTTCATGCTGATGCTTCTAATATATTAACCGGTCCAATTAATGGCAATCAGCTTAAAGCGGATGCTATTTTTAAAAATGATAGTGTTTATTCAATAAATGCTGGCATTTTAGTAGCAAGCAAATCGCCAAATTTCAATTTTTTACTCTATCGCAGTGCTTATGATGCTTATAATTGGGAAAATCATTTTATAAACGAGCGTTATAAAAACATACACGCTCGTGTGAAAACCGAGAAATATGGCGCTATTGAAGCACAATTTACCAATATTACTAATTTCACTTATTTCGGTCTAGCCGATGCCATTACAGGTCAAACCAAACCAGAACAAGCCAATAATAAAGTTAGCTATTTTAAAATTAAAGTTGATAAAGAATTTAGAAAAGGAAAGTTTGGACTTGACAATACTTTGATGTTTAACAATGTATCAAGCGGTTCGGATATTTTTAGAGTTCCTACTTGGAGCACCAGAAATACGGTTTATTTTGAAAGTTATGTTTTTAAAGGCAAACCCCTATTTTTACAAACCGGAATTACTTTTAGATACTTTAATAAGTTTTACGCCAATAATTTTAATCCACTTTTAAATGAGTTCAGTCTGCAAAACGACACCAAAATTGGCGGTTTCCCTATTTTAGACTTTTTTGTCAATGCCCAAATTCAACGCACTAGAATATTCTTTAAAGTTGAGCACTTTAACGCAAGCTTTACAGGATACAATTACTTTACAGCGCCAAATTATCCTTATCGCGATTTATCTATAAGGTTTGGGTTAGTATGGAATTTCTTTATCTAGCTTTATTTAGCTTTTTTTGCATCAACTAACATCCTGATTTTAATATTAAAAGCAGCAAACAATAAAGTCATAACCGGACTTAAATAATTAAAAACAGCATAAGGAATATAAGTTAAAGTATCAACGCCCAAAACGCCAGATTGATATGCACCGCAGGTATTCCAAGGCACTAAAACAGAGGTAACAGTTCCGGTGTCTTCTAAAGTTCGACTTAAATTTTCGGGTGCTAAGCCACGGTCTTTAAATGCTTTTTGAAACATTTTGCCGGGAATTACAATGGCTAAATACTGATCGGAAGCGGTAATGTTTAGCGCTAAGCAACTGGCAACTGTGCTAGCAAATAATCCAAAAATTGATTTTGATATTTTTAAAAGCGAGTCGCTAATTTTAGTTAAAGCACCAATGGCATCCATAATTCCTCCGAATACCATGGCGCATAAAATCAGCCAAATAGTGGACAACATTCCGCCCATCCCTCCCGATGTGAATAAGTCGTTTAGAGTGGTATTTGAAGTTACTATTGAGGTTTTAACAGTCATCGCATTCATAATGGTTTTATAAACTGATTCGAAGCTTAAAGTGCTCACCCCTGCTAGTTGCATAATAACTTTTTGTTGGAAAATAATTGCAAAAGCACCTCCTAATAAGGTTCCAATAAATAAGGCTATTAAAGGTTCTGTTTTTTTAATAATCAGAAAAATAACAGCACCGGGAACTAAAAACAACCAAGGTGTAATATAAAAAGTCTCTTTGATGGCTCCTAGTATTGCAGTTGTATCTGTAGTGCCCTTAATATCGAGATTTAATCCTAGAATAATAAATACAATTAGCGTAATGATGTAAGTTGGCGTTGTGGTATAAGCCATATAGCGAATATGCGTAAACAAATCGGTGCCTGCCATTGCTGGTGCTAAATTGGTTGTGTCGGATAAAGGTGACATTTTATCGCCAAAATAAGCGCCCGATAAAACTGCTCCGGCAACCATTCCTAAAGGAATTCCAAGTGTTCCGCCAATGCCAACTAATGCAATCCCCACCGTAGCCGATGTTGTCCAAGAGCTTCCCGTTGCAATTGAAATTAAAGAACAAATTAAAAGCGTAGCCGGTAAAAATATAGAAGGATTTAATATTTCTAATCCGTAATAAATCATCGAAGGAATGACGCCACTAATCAGCCAAGTTCCTGCTAAAGAACCAACAAACAAAAGAATAAGAATGGCTCCTGCAGTAGATTTAATATTATTCGAAATATCTTCTAACATTTTTTTATAGGGAACTTTATTGATAAAGCCAATTATCGCTGCAACCGACCCCCCAACTAACATTATAAATTGATTGGAACCGTCTAGTGCATTATCGCCGTAAACGCTTACATTGTAAGCTAACAAAATAACGAGTATAGCAACCGGTATTAGCGATTCCCAAATGCTTAATTCTTTGTTTTGAGTTATATTATTATCCATTGTTTTTATTTTATGAAGTGTAATGATACAAAAAAAAGTCAGATACAAAAAATCCCACTTTTCAGCAGGATTTTTAAAGGTTTTTATACTCTATAATAATCGCCTCTCCAATTTTTGATTGATTTTTTAATTGCTTCTTCGGTAAGATTCTCTTTTACAGCTTTTTCTACCAAAACGACAAATTCTTCATCTGCTGCAAAGCGCAAGCCAACAATTTGACGCATAGTTAAGGCTTGGGGTAATGGTTTATTTATAAGCAAATAATATCTAAAATTTTCTTCTGCTCTAATGGCGCGATCTTGAGCTTTTAATGCAAAGCTTCTCAAAAAAGCAAATGCTAAGAGCAATAAAACTGAGACTAATACTAACAATGATGCTGAATATAAGTTTTCGGGAGCCGTCATAATTAAATTCATTATTGATCCAATAATTAAAGATAAGATTCCTAACAAGCTAACAACATGATAACCAATAACAAATTTGCGATGGTTTTTATAATTCTGAGTTTCCATAGATTATGATTTTTAAGTTTAAAGTTTGTAAATATAAGTATTTAATTGAGCCTAAACTAAATTTTATAAATTGGCAAAATTAGATTGATACCCAGTAATAAATAGATCATCTTCTGTTTTTGAAAGCAGAATGGTTAAATTTATAAGAATCTAAAAATAATCAAAATTTAAGTAGCATTGATTTTTTTGTAAAAATAAAAAACCTATTAAATCAATGATACGAATAAGAATATAATTGTACTTT